>JBAPWU010000660.1:0-8065 GCA_049283855.1 Kineosporiaceae bacterium | reverse complement strand
GGTGCGGCTCGATCAACTGCCGGGGCTGGTGCCGCCGGGGGAGGTGATCGCCTCCCTGACCCCCGAGATCGCCCACGGGATCGGTCTGCCTGCAACGGTTCCGCTGGTCGCCGGCATCGGCGACGGGCAGGCCGCCGGTCTCGGCGCCGGCGCCACCGCGCCGGGCATCGCCTACCTCAACCTGGGCACCTCGATGGTGATGGGCACGCCGTCGGGGGAGTACCTGACCGGGCGCGCCTTCCGCACCCTGGCCGGGGCCCCCGCCGGCACCTTCGTACTCGAGACCGTGCTCAATGCCGCTGCCTACCTCGCCTCGTGGTTCCGTCGGGAGTTCGGTGACCCGGCGCTCGCCGGTGCACCCGATGCTGCGCTCGACGCCGCGGCCACGGCCGTGGCTCCGGGCGCGGAGGGCCTGCTGACGGTGCCCTACTGGAACGCCGCGCAGACGCCGTACTGGGACGCGCGCGCGCGCGGCGTCGTCCTCGGCTGGGGGGGCAACCACACCCGGGCCCACCTCTACCGGTCCCTGCTCGAGGGGGTCGCCTTCGAGCTGCGCCTGCACCTGGACGGTCTGGAGGCCGCCACCGGCACCCGGGTGACGTCGCTGCGCGCGATGGGCGGCGGCAGTCGCAGCGCGCTGTGGGCCCAGATCGTGGCCGACGTGACGGGTCGGCCGATCCAGCGCTGCGAGGGCGCGGAGATCAGCGCGCGCGGCGCCGCCGTCCTGGGCTGGGCCGGGGCCTTCCCGCCCGCCACGGTCCCGGAGGTGTCCGCGGCCATGACCGCCCTCGGTGAGCGGATCGTGCCTCGCCCCGAGGTGACCCTGCAGTACGACCGGCTGTTCGCCGTCCAACGTCAGATCTACCCGCGGCTGCGGGAGGTCTTCGCCGACCTCGCTGCGACTACTTGCTGAACCCAGCGGTGAGGCCGGAGAGCAACTGGCGGCGTCCCACGGCGTAGAAGATCAGGATCGGCAACGTGGTCAGGACCACGGAGGCGAGGACGGCCGGGACGTTCACGCCGTACTGGCTCTGGAAGGTCCACAGCGCGAGCGGCAGGGTACGGCGATCGGGGTTCTGGGTCAGGATCAGCGGCAGCAGGAAGTTGTTCCAGACCCCGAGCGCGTTGTAGATCGTCACCGTGACCAGGGCCGGGCGGGTCAGTGGGAACGCGAGCCGCCACATGGTGGCCCACTCGCTGCAGCCGTCGAGCCGCATCGACTCGAACAGCTCGCGGGGCACGTCACGGATGAAGTTCGACAGCACCAGCACCGACAGCGGGATCGCGAAGGCGATCGAGGGCAGGATCATCGCAGTCAGGGTGTCGTAGAGCTTCAGCCGGATGATGATCAGGTAGACGGGGATGATCACCGCTTGGAGCGGGATCGCCAGGCCCATCAGGAAGATCGAGTTCGAGATCCTCAGGAACCATCCGTTGCCGCCGCGGACGATCGCGAACGAGGCCATGAACGAGATCAGTACTGCCGGCACGATGGCGCCCACGGTGACGGCGAGGCTGTTGGTGAAGTAGCGGACGAAGTCGCTCTCGATCACCAGCCGGTAGGACTCGAGCGACCACTGATCCGGAGGGGCGAGCGGGTTCGTGGCGAAGAAGTTGCTCTGGCTCTTGAAGCTGGAGATGACGATCCAGTAGATCGGCAGCATCCCGATGACCAGCCACACCCAACCGGCGATCCCGCCGAACCAGTTGAGCCGCAAGATCTTCGCCGCGGTGCTCGTGCCGCTGTGCACAGTCGAGGCTCGCGCGGGGGCGCTCGTGGACGTGGCCATCTCAGGCCCCTTCCAGCATGCTGTCGCTCTGGTCGGTCCCACCGAGCCGGCGCAGCAGCAAGGCGATGCCGAGGCCCACGAAGACCAGGATGACCGCAATCACGCTGGCCTGGCCCATCAGGTTGGCCATGAAGCCGCGCTTGTACATGTCGAGCGCGAGCACCCGGGTCGCATCGCCGGGACCGCCTGCAGTGAGCACGAAGATGAGGTCGAAGAACGTCAGCGATCCGACGACCATCAGGGTGGACGAGGTGATGATCGTGTACTTGAGTTGGGGCAGCGTGATCGAGAAGAACTGCCGCATCCGGCCGGCGCCGTCGATCTCCGCCGCCTCGTAGATCGAGCGGGGGATCTGCCGGACACCGCCCTGGTAGATCAGGGAGTGGAACGGTATGAACTGCCAGGACACGATGAAGATGACCACGCCGATGGCCAGAGTGCCCTTGCCGAGCCAGTCCTGCTGCAGGAACGGCAGCCCGAGACCGGCACCGAGGCCGAAGTTCGGGTCGAGCAGGGCCTTCCAGGTGATGGCGATCGCCGCCGAGGAGAGCAGCAGCGGGATGAAGTACAACACGGCCAGGAACCCGCGATAACGCTGGTGCCCCGCGAGAAAGGTGCCCAGGAGAAGGCTGGCGGGGGTCTGGATGAGCCACGAGAGGATCATGATCTCGAACGTGACGAACAAGGAGTGCAACAACTGCGGATCGGGCAGCACCGCCCGCCACGCGGTGAAGCCGTCCATCTGAATGTCGGTGGAGATGCCGTTCCAGCTGGTGAACGAGAGGTACAGGACCCCGAAGAGCGGAACGATGCCGAACACGACGAAGAAGGCCAGCGCGGGGATGACCAGCCATGCGAGCGACCCGCTCCGCCCGCCGGTGTAGACGGATGGTTTGGCGCCCTTGACGACGGGCGGAGCGAGGGCGGTCATTTGCCGATGGTCGCGTTCAGCGCGGTGGCGAACTGCTCGGGGCTGATCGACAACTGGAACAGCTTGGCGATGTTGTCGAGCAGTACCTCGGCAGCGGTCGGGCTGAGCGCCTGGTCCCAGGACTGCGCGAAGCTCTTCGCCTCGCTCGCGATCTTGTACTGGAACTTGAGCCAGTCCGCGTCGGCGCCGCTGATCAGGCTGTCCGAGCCCTTGACGATCGGGATGTTGCCGGAGCCGATCCAGGCCTTCTGCTCCTCGGCGTCCAGGATCGCGTCCTTGAAGTACTTCTTCGCCGTCTCCTTCTCGGCGGCGGTCGCCTTGGAGGAGATCGAGTAGTACTGGCCCGGGTTGCCGACCGAGTCGCTCGGGTCGCCCTTGCCGCCGTCGACCCCGGGGAAGTTCATGTACCCGAGGTGCCCGCCGGTGACGAAGTCGCCGCCGCTGGTCTTCATCGATCCGTAGGTCCACGCGCCGTGCAGCATCATCGCGGCCTTGCCGGTGTAGAGCAGGGCCTGGTCGGCGTTGGAGTCGGCGGTGATCGAGGAGAAGCCCTTGATGAATCCGTTGGCCTTGATCAGCTTCTGCATCTCGGTGAGGGCCTTGATGGCTGCGGGGTTGCTCCAGGCGTCCTTCGTGCCGTCGAAGGCGGCCTGGAAGACCTCCGGGCCACCGATCCGGTCGAACAGGAACTCCAGCCACATCATGTTGGTCCAGCGCGACTGACCGCCCAGGGAGAACGGCGCGACCCCCGCGGCATTGAACTTGGGGACCAGGGCCAGGATGTCGCCCCACGACTGCGGCGGCTTGACGCCGACCTTGTCGAAGACCTTCTTGTTCCAGTACAGGACGATCGGGGTGACCGTCTCGCCCGGCATCGCGTAGATCTTGCCGCTCACCGTGGCCGCGCCGAACGCCGCCGGGAAGATCTTGTCCTTGACCGCGGCGTTCTCGCCGAACCAGCTGGTCAGGTCCTCGACCTGACCGGCGTCCACCCAGCTCTTCAGGCCGCCGCCGCCCCAGCCCCACAGGATGGTGGGAGCCTGGCCGGCGCCGAGCGCCGTCTTGATCTTCTGCTTGTAGGCGTCGTTCTGGAACATCGTGAGGGTGATCTTCGAGGTCGGGTTGGCAGCGTTGAACCGGTCGACCGTGGCCTTGCGGATCGCCTCCTGCGGCTGCCCGGTCAGGGTCCAGTAGCTGGCTCCACCACCCGCGGCTGCGGCGGAGCCGCCACCACCGGAGGCCGCGTTGGTGCTCGTCGAGCTGGGGCCGGAGCTGCCGCAGGCAGCGAGGGCGCCTCCGACGATGGGGACTGCCGCGGCGATGCCGAGGAAGTTTCTGCGAGACGTCGTCCTGGGATCCACGCTGATCTCCGTACTCGAGAGCCGCGGCCGGTCCGCGGCGGGTCCACTAGCGAAATGTTTCGACTCATGAACGCTTCTGCCAACGTAGGATTTCCGACGGGACGGTGTCAAGAGCCTTGAAGTCGCGGCCTCTGTTCGAGAGAGTGGGCGCATGGGAGAGGTTGCTGAGCAGCGTGTTTGCCCTCGATCTCCCGGATGAAACCGAGAACCTTTTCAGTCACGGAACGGCATCGAAAAGTTTCGAAAGTGCAATGGTCGCGCGGTGAGCGCGATCTGGTGCTCGAAGGAGAAGCAGCTCATGACGACCTCGGATCCGACCGCAGCGGCCGTTCTGGCGCGCCGCCCGTGGCACGACACCACACTGCCCGTGGCCGATCGGGTCGAGGCGCTTCTCGCGGAGATGACCCTTGAGGAGAAGGTCGCCCAGCTCGGCAGCCGGTGGGTCGGCAACGACATGCAGGTCCCCGCCCCCGACCCGGGTGGCGCGCCCGCCGCCTCCGACCCCGCCTCCCACGCCGGCTCCGGCCCCGATCCGGAGGGTGCCCTGATCGTCGCCCCGATGCAGGACGTGTTCGCGGCGTCGGGCACGGTTCCGCTCGAGCAGGCGAGCCGGTACGGCCTGGGCCACCTGACCCGGGTGTTCGGCAGCGTCCCGGTGAGCGCTGCGGACGGCGCGGCGGAGGTCGTCCGGCTGCAGCGCTCGGTGCTCGAGCGCTCCCGGCTGGGCATCCCGGCCCTGGTCCACGAGGAGTGCCTGACCGGGTTCACCACCTACGGGGCGACGGTCTACCCGGCCGCCATCGCCTGGGGCGCCACGTTCGACCCCGGACTCGTGCAGCGGATGGCCGCCGCGATCGGGCGGGACATGCGCGCGGTCGGGGTGCACCAGGGCCTGTCGCCCGTCCTGGATGTCGTGCGCGACTACCGCTGGGGCAGGGCCGAGGAGACGATGGGTGAGGACCCCTACCTCGTCGCGATGCTCGGGGCCGCATATGTGCGCGGCCTGGAGAGCGCGGGGGTCGTCGCCACCCTCAAGCACTTCGCCGGGTACTCGGCGTCGCGGGCGGCCCGCAACCACGGCCCGGTGTCGATGGGGCGCCGCGAGCTGATGGACATGATCCTGCCCACCTTCGAGACTGCCATCGCGGTCGGCGGCGCACGCTCGGTGATGAACTCCTACTCCGACGTCGACGGCGTGCCGGCCGCCGCCGACTCCTGGTTGCTGACCGATCTGCTGCGCGGGGAGTGGGGGTTCACCGGGACCGTCGTCTCGGACTATTGGGCCGTGCCGTTCCTGGCCACCATGCACCGGGTCGCCGCGGACACCGATCAGGCCGGCCTCCAGGCGCTCACGG
This sequence comes from Kineosporiaceae bacterium, assembly GCA_049283855.1. GTDB lineage: Bacteria > Actinomycetota > Actinomycetes > Actinomycetales > Kineosporiaceae > JADJPO01. The sequence continues at coordinate 2,628 of JBAPWU010000660.1, read as the reverse complement.
CCGGGATCGACGTCGAGCTCCCGGACACCCTGGGCTTCGGCCAGCACCTGGTCGAGCGGGTTCGTCGGGGCGAGCTGGCCGAGTCCCTGGTGGACCGGGCGGCCCGCCGGCTGCTCACCCAGAAGGTGCAGCTCGGACTGCTCGACCCGGGCTGGACCCCCGAGGCGTCGGTGGCCGCTGCCGCCACGACCGACCTCGACTCCCCGTCCAACCGCGCCCTGGCCCGGGAGCTGGCCGAGCGGTCCGTCGTCCTGCTCGACGCCGGCACGGCGTTGCCGCTGCTCGGCCAGGACAGGCCGGCCCTTCGTCGCGTGGCCGTGGTGGGCCCGTGCTCGGATGACCCGCGCACGTTCATGGGGTGCTACGCCTTCCCCAACCACGTGCTGCCCCGCTATCCGAGCCTGTCCCTCGGGGTCGACGTGCCCAGTGCCGTCGATGCCCTGCGCACCGAGCTCACCGGCGTCGGGATCGTGCACGAGCCCGGGTGCGCGGTGCGGGGGGATGACCGCTCCGGGTTCCCCGCCGCCGTGGCCGCGGCCCAGGGTGCGGATCTGTGCATCGCCGTCGTCGGCGACCTCGCGGGGCTGTTCGGCCAGGGCACCTCCGGGGAGGGCTGCGACGCCGAGGATCTGCGGCTGCCCGGGGTCCAGGCGGAGCTGCTCGGCGCCCTGCTCGCCACCGGGACGCCGCTCGTCGTGGTGATCGTCTCCGGGCGTCCGTACGCCCTCGGTGACCTTCACGGCAGGGCCGCGGCGCTGGTCCAGGCGTTCATGCCGGGGGAGGAGGGGGGATCCGCGATCGCCGGGGTGCTCTCCGGCCGGGTTCAGCCCGGAGGCAAGCTGCCCGTGCAGATCCCGCGCCACGCCGGTGGACAACCGGGCACCTACCTGCAGCCTCCGCTGGGCACCGACAGCCACGGGATCAGCAGCGTCGACCCGACTCCGCTGTTCCCCTTCGGTCATGGCCGCTCGTACACCAGCTTCGAGCTGGGCGACCTGCGGGTCAGCGACCGCGAGGTGCCCACGGACGGCGAGTTCACCGTGTCGGTGAGCGTGCGCAACACCGGCGCCCGGGCGGGCGACGAGGTGGTCCAGCTCTACCTGCACGACGTGCTCGCCCAGGTCACCCGGCCGGTCGCGCAGCTGGCGGGGTTCGCCCGGGTCCGGCTGGAGCCGGGGGCCGGCGCGAGCGTGCGGTTCCACGTGCACGCCGACCGGACGGCGTTCACCGGGCGCGACCTGCAGCGGATCGTGGAGCCGGGCGAGGTCGAGGTGATGGTCGGCACCTCCGCCGCCGACCTGCCCTGCCGCGGACGGGTGCGGCTCACCGGCGCGGTGCGCGTCGTCGGCCACGACCGGCGGTTGGTCACGCCGGTCGACGTGGAACCCACGGCCGGATAGGGAGGTGACGTGATGCCGGTCAAGTCCCGGCGATCGACGTTGGCCACAGTCGCAGCCTCGGCGGGCGTCTCGGTGGCGACGGTCTCCAAGGTGCTCAACAGCCGCAGTGACGTCGCTCCCTCGACGCGTGCCCTGGTGCAGAGCGTCCTGCAGGAGCAGGGGTATCTGCCCGCGTCACCACGCCGGGGCGAGGCAGCCAGCCGCCCCACGATCGAGGTGACCTTCGACGGGGATCTGCACGCCTATTCGGCCGAGATCCTGCAGGGCGTCCTCGACGGCGGGGCGGAGGTCGGGGTCGCGGTCGTCGTCAGCATCCGCTCCGACGGGCGCAGCGGTGTCCCGGCCGCGCGGCCCACGGCGTGGGCCCGCGACCTGGCCTCGGCCGGGCGGCGGGCGGTGATCGCGGTCACCAGTGAGCTGACCTCCGCCCACCTGACCGCCCTTGCGCGAGAGCACCTTCCACTGGTCGTCATCGACTCGCTGAACCTGCCGCGCACGCGGGTGACGAGTATCGGATCGACCAACTTCGCCGGCGGTCTGGCTGCCACCCAGCACCTGCTCGCGCTCGGCCACCGGCGGATCGCCTACGTCGGGGGCCCGGCGAGCGCGGCGTGCAACCAGGCGCGCATGCACGGCTTCCGCGCCGCGATGGAGTCCGGGGGGGCACCCGTGCCCAAGGCCTACGTGCGGACGGGCCAGTTCGTCTTCCAGGACGGGGTGGCCGGAGGTGCGGCGGTGCTCGACCTGCCGCAGCCCCCGACGGCGGTGTTCGCCGGCTCGGACGAGGTGGCTCTGGGCGTCATCGAGGCCGCACGCGCCCGGGGCCTGCGCATTCCCGAGGACCTGAGCATCGTGGGCTTCGACGACGTCCAGATCGCATCGATGGCCTCGCCGCCGCTGACCACCGTGCGCCAGCCCCTGCGGGAGATGGGCGGGGTCGCGGTGCGCACGGCTCTGCGGCTGGCGGCCGGTGAGAAGGTCGACTCCTACCACGTCGAGCTGGCGACCGAGCTGGTCGTGAGGGGTTCGACCGCCCCGCTCGAGGGTGGGCTCGAAGGACGGGCCCAGCCCGACCCGGTCGAGGCTCCCTAGCCCGCACGCCGTGTGATCATGGGTGGGTCCCCTCGGTGCCGAGCAGCACCACGACGGCGTCCGAGGACAGGGTCAGCGCGTCGCGGCGACCGGCGCCGTCCGGGCCGGTGAGGGCGGCGCGGACACCGGCCAGGGT
>JBAPWU010000659.1:0-2000 GCA_049283855.1 Kineosporiaceae bacterium | reverse complement strand
GGGGCAGGCGCTCGCGCGAGCGGCGTTGGGCCTGACCCCCTCCTGACCGTGCGCACCGACTGGGCGTGCCCGGCCTAGGATCGCCACCATGACCGATCCGCAGACCGTGCCCTCGATGACCCTGCGCAGCGCACGCACCGACAGCATCGGCGTCCCGATCCCTCAGGTCGGGTTCGGCGTGTGGCAGGTGCCGGACGACGAGGTCGAGGCCGCGATCGAGGTGGCCCTCGCGTCGGGCTACCGGCACATCGACACCGCACGGATCTACGGCAACGAGAGTGGTGTCGGCCGGGCGCTCGCCGCCGCCGACCTGCCGCGCGAGGACGTCTTCGTCACCACCAAGATCTGGAACGACGATCACCGCCGGGTGCGGGAGGCGTTCGAGGCCTCGATGGACCGCCTCGGGCTGGAACAGCTCGACCTGCTGCTGATCCACTGGCCGGCGCCGAGGGCCGACACCTACGTCGGCGCCTGGCGTGACCTGCTCGCCCTGCGCGAGGAGGGGCGGGTGCGTGCGGTCGGTGTCTGCAACTTCCACCTCCCGCACCTGATGCGGCTCGAGGCAGAGACCGGCGAGCTGCCGGCGATCAACCAGATCGAGCTGCACCCCTACCTGCAGCAGGCCGAGCTGCGGGCCTTCCACGCCGAGCGCGGCATCGTGACCGAGTCGTGGAGTCCGCTCGCCTCCGGCAAGAAGGTGCTCGACGACCCGGCGATCGGCGCGATCGCGGTCGCGCACGGCGTCACCCCGGCCCAGGTGATCATCCGCTGGCACCTGCAGCTCGGCCTCGTCGTCCTGCCCAAGTCAGTGACCCCGCAACGGATCGAACAGAACCTCGACGTCTTCGGCTTCACCCTGGACGACGCCCAGCTGGCCGCCATCGCCGGGCTCGACCGGGGCATGCGCACAGGCCCCGACCCCGTCGAGTTCCACCTGGACGCCCTCTCGTAGCAGGACGCGCTCGCCGAGCTGCGGTCGCCGGCTCCAGGGGTGCCAGAGGCGGGATATGTGCTCGGCGGAACGGACGGCCTACGTCATCGGCAGAAGAAAGGTGCCGCTCGTGCTGTCTGGGAACACCGAGGTGCGCCAGGAGGTGTCGCCGACGGTGACAGCCACCCGCACCGAACCGAAGCCCCGGCGCAGCCCTGCGGTGAGATCGTGGATGTCCTCGCTGATCTCCTCCGGCACGGTGACGAAGTGCCACTCACCGCCGGGGTGCAGCCAAAGCGGTGCGGTGAACTCGAACTCCCCGATCCGTGCCGCCATGGCGCACACCCTAGGTCGGGCCACCGACACCGCGAGCCCGTGCAGGCAGGATCGGATGTCGCCCGCCACCGGCGATGTCGCCTTCGCGCAGCTGCCTGATTCAGGCGGGGGTGGGGGTCAGGGTCAGTCCGGCGACGGTGCCGGTGGCCGGGTCTGCGGTGATCGCGAGCTGGAGGTCGGCGCGTTCGCCGTCCAGCCGGAACGTCGCCTCCCGCTGACCGTCGCCAGCCACGACCGAGGCGACCAGGCTCGGGCCGGCCCAGGCGGCTGCCACCCGAAGCAGCCGGGTCAGGTCCGCAGCGCTGAGCGGCGGCTCGAGCGGGACGTCGCCCGGCCAGCGGGGATCGTCCCGCCCGAGCCGCGTGGCGACCAGGTCGGCGATCCGGCGGTGCACCGCCGCCGGCTCCGGCACCGCCGTCACGGCGATCGTCTGCACCCGCGGCGGGAGCTCAGGGCTCAACCGGATCTCGACCCGCACCCGGCCGCCCGGGCCGCGCAACCACCACGAGCATTGAGCGGGGGAGAGCGAGGTGATCGGCGCGTCGTCCGGCTCCAGCGGCCCGATCGCCTCGACGATCCGGACGAGCTCGCGGCGGCGCGAGGCGAGGGGCTCGTCGAGGTCGACGTTCATCGCGAGCAGCCGGCCGGCCGGGTCGTCGTCCCAGTGCGCGATCAGCCGGGTGACGTCGTCCCGCGCCGCCGCGGTCGCCTCGACCATCGAGCCGGTCGCCGG
>JBAPWU010000658.1:0-9549 GCA_049283855.1 Kineosporiaceae bacterium | reverse complement strand
GCCCACGCCGGCGCCCGTGGTGGAGCGGCAGGTGCCCCGGGAGCCCGCGGCCACCCCCGGTCGGCGCCCGGCCGCGATCGGCAGCGAGACCGTTGCGATCAAGGGCCCGTCGGCGCGGGTGGCGCAGAACATGGAGTCCAGCCTCACCATGCCGACCGCGACCAGCGTGCGCGCGGTTCCGGCCAAGCTGCTGATCGACAACCGGATCGTGGTGAACAACCACCTGTCCCGCTCCCGCGGCGGCAAGGTCTCCTTCACCCACATCATCGGCTTCGCCCTGGTCGAGGCGCTGGCCCAGATGCCGGAGATGAACTACAACTACGCCACGGACGAGGCCGGCAAGCCGACCCTGGTCAAGCCGGCCCATGTGAACCTCGGGATCGCGATCGACCTGGCCAAGCCGGACGGCTCCCGCTCGCTGCTGGTGCCGTGTGTGAAGCACTGCGAGGCAATGGACTTCGCCCAGTTCTGGGCCGCCTACGAGGACATCGTGCGGCGCGCCCGGAGCGGCAAGCTCGGTGCCGACGACTTCGCCGGCACCACGATCAGCCTGACCAACCCGGGCACGATCGGCACGGTGCACTCGGTTCCCCGGCTGATGAAGGGCCAGGGCGCCATCATCGGCGTCGGGGCGATGGAGTACCCGGCCGAGTACGAGGGGGCCTCCGAGGACACCCTGGCCCGCCTCGCGGTCAGCAAGGTCATGACCCTGACGTCGACCTATGACCACCGGATCATTCAGGGCGCCCAGTCCGGGCAGTTCCTCAAGATCGTGCACGGCAAGTTACTCGGCAACGACGGCTTCTACGAGCGCATCTTCCAGTCGCTGCGGCTGCCCTACGAGCCGATCCGCTGGGTGCAGGACATCTCCATCTCGCACGAGGACCAGATCAACAAGACCTCGCGGGTGCAGGAGCTGATCCACGCCTACCGGGTGCGCGGCCACCTGATGGCCGACACCGACCCGCTGGAGTACAAGCAGCGCCGTCACCCCGACCTCGACGTCACCACGCACGGACTGACCCTGTGGGACCTGGACCGCGAGTTCCCCACCGGCGGGTTCGGCGACAAGCCCGTGATGAAGCTGCGCCACATCCTCGGCGTGCTGCGTGACTCCTACTGCCGCACCGTCGGCGTGGAGTACATGCACATCCAGGACCCCGACCAGCGCACGTGGATCCAGGACCGGATCGAGCACCCCTACGCCAAGCCCACCAGCCAGGAGCAGCTGCGGATCCTGCGCCGGCTCAACGCGGCCGAGGCGTTCGAGACCTTCCTGCAGACCAAGTTCGTCGGGCAGAAGCGGTTCAGTCTCGAGGGCGGGGAGAGCGTCATCCCGCTGCTGGACGCCGTGCTCTCCGAGGCCGCCCGGGCCCACCTCGACGAGGTCTGCATCGGCATGCCCCACCGCGGCCGGCTCAACGTGCTGGCCAACATCGCCGGCAAGAGCTACGGCCAGATCTTCCGCGAGTTCGAGGGCACGCAGGACCCCCGGTCGGTGCAGGGGTCGGGCGACGTGAAGTACCACCTGGGCACCGAGGGCACCTTCACCAGCGAGAGCGGGGACACCACCCGGGTCTACCTCGCGGCCAACCCCTCGCACCTGGAGGCGGTCAACCCGGTGCTGGAGGGCGTCGTCCGGGCCAAGCAGGACCGGCTCAACCGGGGTTCGGCGTTCTTCTCGGTGCTGCCTGTGCTGCTGCACGGTGACGCCGCGTTCGCCGGCCAGGGCGTGGTGACCGAGACGCTCAACCTCTCCCAGCTGCGCGGGTACCGCACCGGCGGAACCGTGCACGTGATCATCAACAACCAGGTCGGGTTCACCACCTCACCGACCTCCTCGCGCTCGACGGTGTACTGCACCGACGCGGCGCGGATGATCCAGGCCCCGATCTTCCACGTGAACGGCGACGACCCGGAGGCCTGCGTGCGCGTGGCGCGGCTGGCGTTCGACTTCCGGATGGCGTTCGACAAGGACGTCGTGATCGACATGGTCTGCTACCGCCGCCGCGGGCACAACGAGGGCGACGACCCCTCGATGACCCAGCCGCTGATGTACGCCCTGATCGAGGCCAAGCGCAGCGTGCGCAAGCTCTACACCGAGGCCCTGATCGGGCGCGGCGACATCACCGTGGAGGACGCGGAGCGGGCCCTGCGCGACTACCAGGGCCAGTTGGAGCGGGTGTTCGCCGAGACCCGGGAGGCCGCCGCCGAGGTGCATCCGCCGCGCTCGGGCGTCACCGCCGGTCTCGACCTGCCCCTGGCCCAGCGCGAGGACGGCGGCGGGACGGCCAGGCCGAGCACCGCCGTGGACCCCGCGGTGCTCAAGCGGATCGGCGACGCCCACGTCAGCCCGCCCGACGGCTTCACCGTCCACCCCAAGCTGCAGCCCCTGCAGCAGCGGCGGGCCGCGATGGTCACCGAGGGCGGGATCGACTGGGGCTTCGGGGAGGTGCTGGCCCTCGGGTCGCTGCTGCTCGAGGGCACCCCGATCCGGATGGCGGGCCAGGACAGCCGGCGCGGCACCTTCGTGCAGCGGCATGCCGTGCTGACCGACAAGGTGACCGCCGCCGAGTGGACGCCGCTGGCGAACCTCTCCGAGGACCAGGCCAAGTTCTGGATCTACGACTCGTTGCTGTCCGAGTTCGCCGCGATGGGCTTCGAGTACGGCTACTCGGTGGAGCGCCCGGATGCGCTGGTGCTGTGGGAGGCCCAGTTCGGCGACTTCGCAGGCGGCGCCCAGACCATCGTCGACGAGTTCATCTCCAGCTCGGAGCAGAAGTGGGCGCAACGCTCCTCGGTGGTGCTGCTGCTGCCGCACGGCTTCGAGGGGCAGGGCCCGGACCACTCCTCGGCCCGGATCGAGCGCTACCTGCAGCTGTGCGCCGAGCAGAACATGACCGTCGCGCAGCCGTCCACGCCGTCCTCGCACTTCCACCTGCTGCGCCGGCAGGCCTACGCCCGCCCCCGCCGTCCGCTGGTCGTGTTCACCCCCAAGTCGATGCTGCGGCTCAAGGCGGCCTCCTCCCCGGTGGAGGAGTTCACCTCCGGTTCCTTCCGGCCGGTGATCGGTGAGCGGGAACGGCTCGACGGCGTCGACCGGGTGCTGCTGTGCTCGGGCAAGGTGTACTGGGAACTGCTCGCCGAACGCGGCCGGCGCCAGGACACCCGCACCGCCATCGTGCGGTTCGAGCAGCTCTACCCACTCGACATCGAGGGCGTGCTGGATGCGCTCGAGCCCTACCCGGACGCCCAGCTGGTCTGGATCCAGGACGAGCCGGCCAACCAGGGCCCGTGGCCGTTCATCGCGCTCAACCTCCCCGAGCACCTGGACGGGCGGCCGTTGCTGCGCGTCTCCCGTCCGGCCGCCGCCTCGCCCGCGGTGGGCTCGATCAAGAAGCACCAGGCCGAGCAGGCCACCCTGCTCGCCCAGGCGTTCGACCGCTGAGTCCCGCGCGCCTGCTGGGGCACGGTGAGGCGTGCCGCGACAATGGCGGCATGTACTTCACCGACCGCGGCATCGAGGAGCTCGAGGCCCGCCGTGGCAGCGAGCAGGTGACGCTGTCCTGGGTGGCCGGGCGCCTGACGGAGTTCGTCGACGCCCATCCCGAGTTCGAGACCGCGGTGGAACGCCTGGCCACCTGGCTGGCGCGGCTGGACGACGACGAGGACTGAGCGGGCAGGCGGACCAGTGCCCGGGGGGCAGAGGAATGACCGAGGCGGAAGAGCAGGAGCGGGTGGCGGCGCAGGAGAGCGAACGCATCGAACTGCGTGAGATCCGGGTCTGCGTGGTCGGTGACGACCTGGTGGCCGGGGTGGGCGATCCGCGCGCGCTCGGCTGGGTGGGCCGGGTCGGCGCCCGGACACCGCGGACCGAGGCGGCGGTGTCGATGTTCCCGCTCGGGGTGCCCGGTGAGACCACGGCCGACCTGCTCTCCCGCTGGCGGGACGAGTGCGCGCGCCGGTTCGAGGGCCTGGACGGCGAGGACTGCCGGTTGGTGGTCGGGCTGGGCCGCGAGGACGTGCACCAGCTGATCTCGCTGCCGCGCTCCCGGCTGAACCTGGCCACGATCCTGGACGAGTGCGCGGGCCGGCCGCTGACCGCGCTCGTGGTGGGGCCGCCGCCCGGGCCGGACGAGCGGCTCAACGCCAGGATCGGGGAGCTCTCGGGGGCGTTCGCCGACGTCTGCCAGCGCCGTCGGGTGACCTACATCGACACCTACACCCCGCTGATCGCGCACGAGGACTGGTTGACCGACCTGGCCGCCGGGGACGGGCGCCACCCCGGGCAGGCGGGCTACGGCCTGATCGCCTGGCTGGTGCTGCACGGCGGCTGGACCCGATTCCTGGGCATCCCCGACCTCTGACCCCCGCCCACGGCCTCCCCCGGCCTCCGGTCGGGGCGGCTCTCCGGGGGCATCGGATGCGCGAAGTAGTAGCCCTGCCCCAGGTCGCACCCGAGCTCGCCGAGGATCCGGAGCTGCTCGGGCTCCTCGATCCCCTCCGCGACGGTCTGCAGCCGCAGGCTGCGGCACAGCTCGAGGATGGTGCGGACGACGGCGATGTCGTCGTCCGCGCCGGCCGTGAGCCTGGCGACGAAGCTGCGATCCACCTTCACCTGATCGACGGGGAACTGCCGCAGGTACGACAGGGAGGAGTAGCCGGTGCCGAAGTCGTCGATGGCCAATCGGACCCCGAGGTCCTTGAGCGCCCTCAGCCGGGCCCGGGCCAGGTCGGCGTCGTTCATCAGCACCGACTCGGTGATCTCGAGCACGACCGCCTCGGCGGGGACGTGGTGCCGGCCGAGGGTGGCCTCGAGCACCCGGGGCAGCCCAGGATCGATCACCTGTCGGGCGGAGACGTTCAGGGACAGCCGCAGTGACGGCGATTCGAGCCGCCAGCGGGCCGCGTGGCTCACCCCCGCCTCGATCGCCCACGCGCCGAGCGCCAGGATCGCGTCACTCTCCTCGGCGATCGGGATGAAGTCGCCCGGTGGCACCGATCCGCGGACGGGATGGGTCCAGCGCATCAGCGCCTCGACCCCGTCGACCGTGAGCGTCCCGATGGCCAGGATCGGTTGGTAGGCGAGCCAGAGCTCACCGTTGGCCCGGGCGTTCTGCAGATCTGTTCTCAGGCTGAGCCGGTTCGCCACGTCCTCGTGCATGTACGGCTCGAAGACCACCGAGCGCCCGCGCCCGGATCGCTTGGCGCAGTACATGGCGACGTCGGCGTCGCTGAGCAGGGCACTGGCGCTGTCATGCCCGCCCGTCATCGACGCGATCCCGACGCTGGCACCGATCAGCACCTCTCGGCCGGAGATCACGAACGTGCGGGTGAGGGCGTCGATGATGCGTCCGGCGACGGCGCTGCCCCGGTCGGCGCCGGCGCGGTGCAGCAGCACCGCGAACTCGTCCCCGCCGAGCCGGGCCGCGGTGTCGTCCGGACGGATGCTGGCCAGGATCCTCTGCGCGACCTCGGCGAGCAGTTCGTCCCCCGCCTGATGGCCGAGCGCATCGTTCACGGCCTTGAACCGGTCGAGGTCGATGAACAGCACGGTCAGGTCATACCCCTGAGCCGCAGCGGCCAGCCGCTGCTGATCGAGGCGTTCCAGGAACAGCCCGCGGTTCGGCAGCGCGGTGATCGAGTCGTGATGGGCCTCACGGACGGCGTCCAGGGTCTTGGCGTCGGTCAGGGCGAGATTGACCTGCTGGGCGAACGCGGTGAGCAGCTCGCCGGGGTCGCGCCCCTGCACCTGCTCGTCCCGGGGGCGGGCGACCAGGCAGCCGGCGGCCTCGTCGCCGACCATGACCCGTTCGGCGAGCAGCGCGTGGTCCGGGGACGTGCGTGGGCGGGGCACCGCGGCAGAGGGGTTCAGCACGCGGCGGACGACGTCCAGCGTGGCATGGTCGAGCTCGGGGAAGTCGCAGTGCGAGGCCGGCCGAAGCACACCCGTCGCCTGCGCGTCGGTGAGCAGGAGCGCGACCGGGCACCCGCCCAGCAACGCCGATGCGCCGGCGGTGATGGCGTCCAGCACCTCGGGCAGCGGGCGCCGTGCCGAGATCGCCCGCTGGATCCGGAGCAGGGTCTCCACCAACCGGTGCCGCTGCCGCTCGGCCTCGAGCGTGGCCAGGTTGTGCAGCACCAGGCCCAGCACCAGGGCCATGCCCTGCAGCATCTGCTGCTCCTCGGCGGTGTATCCCTCGTCCATCCGACCGATCACGAGCCGGGCGTGGGAGGTGCCGGTCCGGCCGGCCGTGTCCAGGTTCCCGCTCACGATGTGCGCCTCGCCGAGCCCGGGGACCGGCAGCAGGTCGTCGTCCGAGGCCGTGAGGAAGGCCGCCGGGACGCGATGCCGGCCGAATCCGACCTTCCCCATGATCTCGTCGCCGATCACCACGACGCCGAGCTCGGCCTCGAGCGCCTCGGTGGCACGTTCGAGGGCCACCTGGATCGCCGCCGAGGAATCCTGAGGGCGGCTCACGCCGGTCAGGTACTCCGTCAGCTGGTGGATCGACCAGTGGTAGGACATGGGCGCTCACGGCCTCCGGCGTCGATCAGGCCAGCGCGAGGGTCACGACGGTGAGCTGGTGCATGCCCCGCGACCCGTGGGTGCGACCGATCTCCCCGAAGGTGTAGAAGCCGCCGAAGGGCGCGCCGGCGGCGCACTTGGCGATCGCGGCCTGCTCGGCGTGGAGGTTCTCCGGGCCGAGCGTGACCTTGCGGGCGCCGCAGTCGAACAGGAGGAGGCCTCGGGGTGCTGCCCCCTCCAGCCCGTCGACGGCCATCTCGCAGGATCTGGCGGCGGCCTCGATGAGCGCGTCGGGGTCTGTGGTCATGGTCCAGGCCAGCGCGCCCTGCGGGACGTCCGCCAGGCACACCAGCGACCCGCGCTCCAGGTTGGCGTCGTGGACGACCCGCAGGTCCTCGCCGCTGCGCCGGGACAGGCCGAGCGGGTGCTGGAACACGAAGTCCCGGAACGCCGGGGCGTCGTCCAGCACGGACCGGTCGACACCGACCCTGCGCAGGTACACGTCGACGGCCGGCTCGCCGTCCAGCAGGAAGATCTCGCCACCCTCGCTGCTGGTGACCACCATCGGGTCACCCTGCTTCGTCCACCCGTGCGCGATGCCGACCCCGACCGGAGCGTTCGATCCCAGCCCGACGCCGACCACCGAGTCGACCAGCCGCTCGACACCCGCGCCCGTGCCATGGAACTGGTAGGTCATCGAGTACTCGCTGTTGTCCGCCGAGCAGCCGCCGACGATCGGCACCGCGGCCCCGAGCACCGAGTAGGCGCCGCGGACCAGCTCGTGCTGCTCCCGGGTCAACCCGTCGGCGATCATGAGAAAGACCTGGTGCGCCGCCGTGATCCCGGACATCGCCTCGGCGCTGGCCGCTCCCGACTCCCGCCGCTGCTCACTCGCCTCCCGGACCACGGTGGAGGTCACCTGGAAGCCGGGTCCGCCGAGCGCCATCGCCACGACCGCCGGAGCCATCCCCACGTGCTCCAGGCCGGGGCCCGGCTCGGCGATCTCGCCCATGGTGGTGCCGCCGACGACGAGCACGTCGTCCGGGGTCGCGGCGCAGACCCCGGCCAGCACCTCCTGCGTGTCGTACTGCGTGGAGCAGAAGACCATGAGCACCGTGGCAGGCCGATCGGCCTGGGCCTGCGCGGCGGCCTCCTCCCCGGCGCTCCGCCCGTCCGGGGCCATGCTGCGGCCCACCCGGACCCAGCGATCGGAGGATGAATCGATGAGGGAGCTGGCCATGCCGCATACATCGGTCTCCCGGTCGCCCGGCTTGAGCGTGCGCGATCAGGGGCGGGTGAGCACGATCTTGCCGACGACGTCGCCCTGCTCCAGCTTGGCGAAGCCGTCGCGGGCCTGCTCCAGCGGCAGCACCGTGTCGACCACGGGCCGCACCCCGGTGGTCTCACAGAACCGGATCAGCCGCTCCAGCTCCTCCCGGGTGCCCATCGTCGAACCGATCACCCGCAGCTGCAGGAAGAAGATCCGGTTCAGCTCGGTGGACTTCGGGTTCGGCCCCGAGGTCGCCCCCGAGATCACCACCGAGCCGCCCTGGCGCAGCGAGCGCAACGAGTGGCTCCAGGTGGCCGCGCCCACGGTCTCCATCACCGCGTCCACCCGCTCGGGCAGCCGGGCCCCGTTCTCGAAGGCCTGATGGGCGCCGAGCTCGACCGCCCGCTCCCGCTTGGCGCCGTCCCGGCTGGTCACCCAGACCCGGTACCCCGCCGCGCGACCGAGCACGATCAGCGCGGTGGACACCCCCCCACCGGCCCCCTGGACCAGCACGGTGCCGCCCGGGGCGAGCCCGGACTGGGTGAACAGCATCCGGTAGGCGGTCAGCCAGGCGGTGGGCAGGCAGGCGGCGTCGGTGAACGACAGCGCCGCCGGCTTGGCCACCAGGTTGCGTCGCGGCACCACCACCTCGTCGGCGAGCGAACCCTGGAACCGTTCGGACAGAAGGGATCTGCGGGGGTCCATGGTCTCGTCGCCGCGGTAGTCCGGGTCGCCGATCACCGCGTGCACGATCACCTCGTTGCCGTCCTCGTCGAGGCCGGCCGCGTCGCAGCCGAGGATCATCGGCAGGGCGTCGGCACCGAGGCCGACCCCGCGCAGGCTCCACAGGTCGTGGTGGTTCAGGCTGGCCGCCTTGACCCTCACCCGGGCCCAGCCCTGGGGTGCCTCGGGCGTGGGCCGGTCCCCGAGCTCGAGGCCGGACAGGGGGTCGTCGGGAGCGATCCGGGCGGCGTAGGCGGCGAGCATGACCCCCACGCTACCCACCACCGCCGGAGCGGGTGAGACCCTGCGGTGTGACGCGAGCGCGGCGATGGTCCCTGGTGCGCGTGCGCGGCCGGTCGATGGCACCGACTCTGGCCGAGGGCGACGTGCTGCTGATCCACGCGGGTGCGGCCCGGGCCCGACCGGGGCGGATCGCCGTGCTCGAGCTGCCCGGCGACCGGCCGCTCGCCGTGAAGCGACTCGGCGAACGCCGCGACGGCGGCTGGTGGGTGGAACGGGACAACCCCGCCGAGGGGGTGGACTCCTGGCTGGTCGGAGCGCTGGCCGAGACCGCCCTGCGCGGGGTGGCCCTGGCCCGGGTGTGGCCCAGGCCCCGGCGACTGTAGCTGCGGTCAGCGCGTCCCGGCGAGCAGGTCCGCGCAGAGCATGTCGACCAGGACCGGGTCACGCCGACCGGCCGTCAGCAGAGCGACCCCCGGCAGGGCAGTGGCCCCACCGGCGCTCCGGAGCCCCACCCAGCGCACGCACTCGGCCCGCAGGATCACCGGGAGCGCCTGGGCGGCGACCAGCGGGGCACCGCCGGTCCCGGTCGTCACCCGGGTCCCGCCCGTCTCATCGTCTGCGCCCTGCACCGATGCCCTGCTCTGCTCGCCGCCTCTGCTGGACGGGTGGTCGTCGCCCCTGGCCGCCCCATCCTCGTCCGAGGCTCTGGCCTCGTGCGGCACGGCGGCCGGACCCCGCGGGACCACCGGGGAGGTGCCCTGCGCCGGTCGGGCCGGGGCCTGCA
>JBAPWU010000657.1:0-4015 GCA_049283855.1 Kineosporiaceae bacterium | reverse complement strand
GGCCTGGCCTCCTGCATCACCGCGGCCCGGGCCACCGCCGAGGCCGTGCTCGCCCGGCCGGCGTTGGCCGGCGCGCGATGAGCGTCGACTTCGCCCAGCGGCCGATGCTGGTGTTCTGGGAGACCACCCGAGCCTGCGGCCTGGCCTGCCGCCACTGCCGGGCCAGTGCCACCCCGCAGGCCCTGCCCGGTGAGCTGACCCGGGCCGAGGGCCTGGCGTTGATCGATCAGGTGGCGGCCTTCGGCCGGCCGTACCCGATCCTGGTCCTGACCGGCGGGGACTGCCTGCTGCGCGAGGGGTTGTTCGACCTGGTGGCGCACGCGACGTCGCTGGGCATCCCCACCGCGCTGTCGCCGTCCGTCACGCCCTCGCTCACCCCGGAGGCGATCGCGCGGATCGCGGCGAGCGGGGTCAGGGCCGTCTCGATCAGCCTGGACGGCGCCACGGCGGCCACGCACGAGGGGGTGCGGGGCATCCCGGGCCTGTTCGAGCCCACCGTGCAGGCGTTGCGCGGCCTGGTCGGCGCTGGGCTCACGGTGCAGGTGAACACCACCGTGATGCGGTCGACGGTCGAGGAGCTGGCCGATGTGGCGGCGATCCTGGCCGAGGTGGGCGCCCACATCTGGGAGGTGTTCTTCCTGGTGCAGGTGGGCCGGGGCACCGCGGAGGGTGAGCTCACGCCGTCCGAGAACGAGCAGGTCTGCCACCTGCTCTACGACGCCTCGCACCACGGGTTCATCGTGCGCACGGTCGAGGCGCCGTTCTTCCGCCGCGTGGTGGCCCAGCGGCGCGAGGGTGGCGCCGCGCCGTCCGGGCCCGATGCTCTTCTCTACCAACGGCTGTCGGCGCGTCTTCGGGAGCGACTGGGGCAGCCGGTGGCTGGTCGCGCGGGCAGCGCGCACACGGCGGCCACCCGCGACGGCAAGGGCATCGTGTTCGTGGCGCATGACGGCGAGGTGTACCCGGCCGGCTTCCTGCCACTGGGCCTGGGCTCGGTGCGGGAGGCCTCGCTGGCCTCGATCTACCGCGACGATCCGCAGCTGCTGGCGATCCGTGCGGCCCGGTTCGGCGGGCGGTGCGGGGTGTGCGAGTACGCCGACCTGTGCGGGGGTTCGCGGGCGCGGGCCTTCGCCGCCACCGGTGACGTGCTGGCCGAGGACCCGGCCTGCGCCTACCAGCCCGCCCTCCTCCCGACCTCGCCGTATCCCCGCCCAGTAGGGTGACGTGGCCCCGGGGGCAGCCGGAGGGGCGGGCGCGGGAGGGCGATACCAGGAGGAAGCGGATCATGTCGGGCAGCACGTTCCAGGTGGACCTGCGCGGCATCGTCGACCTGCTGAGCCACCACATCTACTCGAGCCCGTCGGTCTATCTGCGCGAGCTGGTGCAGAACGGGGTCGATGCGCTGACCGCGCGCGGGATCACCCCGGACACCCTCGGAGACACCCGGACCGGCATCCTGATCATCCCGGCGGACCTGGCCGCCGACGGGCGGCTGCACGCCCTCGACTCCGGGATCGGGCTGGACGCCGACGACGTGCGCACCTTCCTGGCCACGATCGGGCGGTCCAGCAAGCGGGACGAGATGGGCTTCACCCGCTCGGACCTGCTCGGCCAGTTCGGGATCGGTCTGCTCTCCGCCTTCATGGTCACCGACGAGATCGAGGTGCTGACCCGTAAGGGCGAGGGCCCCGTGGTGCGCTGGCGCGGCCGGTCCGACGGGTCCTACGTCCTGCACGAGAACGTCGCCGACGAGCCGGACCCGCCGGCCGAGGACGACGAGCGGACGGCGTGGCTCGCGGACGGGCCGGGCACCTGCGTCAGCCTCCGGCCCCGCCGAGGCGCCGAGCGCTGGCTGCAGGCCACCACCGTGCTCGAGCTGGCCCGCCACTTCGCCTCCCTGCTGGCGCAGCGGCTCAACGTGCGCACCGCCGCCGGTGAGGTCCGGGTGGCGCCGACCCTGGCGCCTTGGCGGCACAGCGAGCCCGCCGAGCGCCTGGCCGCCTGCCGGGAGTTCGCCGACACCCACCTCGGCGGTGATCCCTTCCAGGTGCTCCCGGTCCGGGTGCCGCGGGCCGAGCTCGACGGCATCGTCGTGATCGCCGGAGCGCCCTCCTCGGCCGCCCGCCGGGGGGCCCACCGGGTCTATGTCAAGGGCATGCTCGTCTCGGACCGGATCGGCGATCTGCTGCCGGACTGGGCGTTCTTCGCCCGCGCCGCGGTGGACGGCGCCCAGCTCACCCCGACGGCCGGCCGCGAGGACCTCTACCAGGACGAGGTGCTGGCCGAGGTGCGGGCCGCGCTCGGTGACCAGATCCGGGCCTGGCTGCTGCGCCTGGCCGCCTCCGACCCCGACCGGATGACCGAGTTCCTGCGTCTGCACCACCTCGCGGCCAAGGCGATGGCCCTGCACGACGACGAGCTGCTGGCCATCCTGCTCCCGGTCCTGCCGTTCGAGACCAATCAGGGCACCACCACGATGCCGGCGCTGCTCGCCGGCACCGACGTCGTCCGGGTGACCGAGACCGTGGAGGAGTTCCGCCAGGTCGCCTCGGTGGCCGCCGCGCAGGGCGTCGCGGTGGTCAACGGCGGCTACGCCTTCGAGTTCGAGCTGCTGCGGCGCCTGCCCGAGGTGTTCCCCGAGGCCCGGGTCGAGCCGATCGCCGCCCGCGACATCGACGCCCACATCCGCACCGTCGCCGACCCGCGGCTGCTCGCCGTCCGCCCCGCGCTGGAGCGCGTCCGGGTCGTGCTCGACCGACTCGACGTCGACCTCGAGCTGCGCGCGTTCGCGCCGTCCTCGTTGCCCGCGCTCTACCTCGACGACGCCTACGCCCGGCGCCGCCGCCAGAGCCGGCAGGCGGCCGCCGGCGCCGACGACACCTGGAGCGCCATCCTGGGCGCCCTGGACGACGGTGGATCCGACCGGCCCCGCCTGCTGCTCAATGACGAGAACCCCCTGGTGCAACGGATCCTGGCCATGGACGACGCCGGGCTGGCGTGCCTGGCGATCGAGTCGCTGTACTGCCGGGCGCTGCTCAGCGGTCACCACCCGATGCGCCCGGCGGACAGCGCGGCGATGGATCGGTCGTTCCTCGGACTGCTCGATCGGGCCCTCGGTGGGCCGGAAGGAGACCCGCATGCCCGCGACGCGTGAGCAGGTGCTCGAGCTGCTGGCACAGATCGACGAGACGGCGGTCGGGCACCGGGTGGGCCTGGCCGAGCAGGCCCAGGCGCTCGCCGACGAGCTCGGCGACGGCGAGCTGTGCGGCCAGGCGCGGATCTACCTGCTGCAGGCCTACAACTACACCAACGACCGCACCCGGATGTTCGCCCCGTTCACCTGGCTGCTGCAGCGCTACGACGACCCGCCCGAGTGGTTCGGCGACGCCGAGCGCAGCTTCGTGCTGTGGACCTACAAGTGGATGGTCGGCGGGCTGATCGCCCACCCGGATGTGCCGCTGGCCCAGCTGCACAGCTCGCTGGACGGGATGCGCCGCCGTTACGCCGAGGCCGGTGAAGGGCTGCAACCGGTGCTCGGGTGCGCCTACGAGCTGGCCGCCCACACCCGGGGCCCGGCAGCGGCGGTGGCGGAGTTCGAGGCCTGGGTCGCAGCCCCGCGCACCGACTACTCCGACTGCGAGGGATGCGAGCCGACCGCGATGGCGGAGCACCACGCGGCGGTCGGGGCACACGACGCGGCCGTCGAGGCGGTCGAGCCGGTGCTGTCGGGGCAGAACGAGTGCCTGGAACAGCCGCAGGCGGCGATCGCGACGGTGCTGCCCTCGCTGCTGCTCACCGGCCAGGCGGAAGCCGCCGCGTCGTTGCACCTGCACGGGTCGCGGGTGAGCAGGCAGAACGCCGACGAGACCTCCCGGGTGGCCCGGCACGTCCTGCTGCTGGCCCGCACCGGCAACCTGGGCCGGGGGCTGGACCTGCTGGCCGAGCGGCTGGCGGACGTCGACCGCCCGCCGACCCCCTGGGACGGCATGGAACTGGCCGCGGCGGGGGCCCGGCT
>JBAPWU010000656.1:0-4503 GCA_049283855.1 Kineosporiaceae bacterium | reverse complement strand
GCGGGGAGTGGGGGTGGCCCGGGGGGTGCGCGTCGCGCGCGGGGTGCGCGGTGACCGCGTGGCTGCGGGGGCGGCCTGCACCGTCTCGACGGCCTCGGTCGCCACGGCAGGAGTCGGCTCAAGGGTCTCGGCGGGGGCGGCTGCCGCGGCCTCGTCGCCAAGCTTGGACTGGCGGCGCTCGGCCTTGCGGCCCGTCGAGCGGGCCCGGTCGCGGGCACCGCGGAGGATGCGCCTGGCCTTGCGGCGCGCCTTGACCGCGGTGTCGAGGGCGTCGCGGTCGCTGTCGAGCTTGCGCTCGGCCGCCTTGATCTCGGTCTTCAGGGCGAGGATGTGGGTGTCGAGGCCTGCAACCGCCTGCTCCGCCACCTCCAGCTCGGCGCGAGCCGCCGCGGCCTTCGCGGTTGCGGCCGCTGCCTTCTCGCGGCGGGCCTCGCTCACCGCGGCCGAGGCCACCTTGGGGTCTGCCACGTTCGAGGTCTTCCGGGACGTACCGGCCATCACCGAGTCTCCTTCTCTCATCACGAAGATCGATCATCGCGCACTGGGTGCCCTGAGAGTACGGCAGCGGGCCGCTGAATCGGGCAAGAACGACGCCTGACGCGACAACATCCGGAGGGTGAACGGCGGGGACCGATCCGCCAGGTGACCGCCACCGGGGTTCCGAGGACCAGCGTCCTCACCCGGCGGGCGGGCGCGGACCCACGACCTCGTAGCGCGCGCAGGCGAATGCGCCGTTGCGGGCGAGCTCGGTGAGCCTGAGGTCGAACCTGCGTGGAAAGAGCGGGCGGCCCGCGCCCAGGGTGACCGGCGCGATGGAGACCATCACCTCGTCGAGCAGGCCGGCCTCCGCGAACTGGGCGGCGAGATCGCCGCCGCCCGCCATCCAGACGTCCCGCCCCGAGGCCGCCTCGACCATCGCCGCGTGCACCTCGCGCACGTCCTCCGCGGTGAAACGCAGGTCGGCTCCGGCGATCGCCTCGTGGTCGCGGTGGGTGAAGACCCAGCAGGGGATGTCGTAGGCCCACGGCTCGCCGCTGCTGCGCAGATGGTTCTGGATCCAGCCGTACGTGGTTGCTCCCATCGCCATCGCACCGATGGTGGCGATGAACGCGCCGTAGTTCATCGGCCCGTCCTCGTCCTGCTCCTGGGCGAACAGCCAGTCCAGGGAGTCGTTCTCGTCGGCGAGGAACCCGTCGAGGGTGGCGGCGGTGTAGAAGATCGAGCGGCTCACGGCATCTCTCCCTCGGGTCGGCGGTGCCACCAGGGTGACGCCGGCCCAGGGATCGCGCGCGTTCAGCTCACGGTGACGCCGACGCCCGACGCCTGCGCCCCAGCACCATGGCCACCAACCAGACGTTCGCCCCGGCGATCATCGCGAAGATCACGCTGTAGACCAGGGTCACGGGCCACATCGGGCCGCCGCTGTCGGCGCCCGTGGCGTTCCAGGCCGCGGCGCCGCCCACGTACAGGACCGGCAGCGCCGGCACCAACACCGGCAGCGTCAGCAGCATCGCGGCACCCTCACGCCAGGTGAACCCCGCATGCGGATCCGAGAAGGCCGTGGCGGCCAGGGCTGCCACGGCAGCGATGTAGGCGACGGCAAGAACCCATCCCCGAACTGACAGCCTCAGACCATGGCGCCGCGGCCCAGCGCTCGGGCCCACGCTCGCCTCGCTCGTGCGTCGCATCTGCTGGTCCTCCCTACTCACGCGCCGGCTCGACGACCGGGAACAGGATCGGGCTGAGCAGGTACTGCCGGCGTTCGGCCGTCGGCCCGTTCGCGCCGGCAACCGTGATGGTTTCATGGATCCGCGCGATCAGGGTCTGCAGTTCGGTGGGGCTGAGCCACAGGGGGATCTGGCGGTAGGCGAGCGTACCGGCGCCGGGGTCGGCGCCCGCGTGGTCGAGGTAGGTGCCGAAGTCGGCGAGGAGCGCGGCCATGGCCGACGCGAACGCGCGGCGGTGATCGTCGGCAGACATCAGGGCAACCGTGCCCTGGTCGACGGTGGCGAGTTCGCGGTTGATCGCGTAGTGGCGCTCGACGGCGCCGCGCACCCGCTGCTCGTCGACGACCCGCAGGACTCCCTCCTCGGTCAGGAGAGCCACGTGACGGTAGACCGTCGCCTGGGAGACGTCGGGCAGCCGGGCGCGCAGCTCCGAGGTCGTGCGCGTCCTCCCTGAGGAGAAGGCGTGCAGGATCCGGATCCGGGTCGGGTGCAGCAGAAGCTCGAGGGTGTCCATGGCCATCCGGTCCCGCCTCCCGCTATCATTCTCAATACTGAGAATGGTAGCGGGTTGCGGCGACGGTCGGGCCGAGCGGCCGGCCCGGATGCCGCAGGAAGGATGGCAGGGATGTCCAGCGAGCCGAAGGCTGCGCCGCCGCTCGGGACCTTCGTCGAGGTGGGGGGCCACCAGCTGTTCCTCGACCAGCGAGGCACCGGCAGCCCCACGGTCGTGTTCCTGCCCGGGGCCGGCCTGACCGGGCTGGACTACCTGCCCATCCACCACGCGGTCGCCGAGGCCACCGCGAGCATCGTCTACGACCGCGGCGGCACCGGCTGGAGCGAGCAGATGGCGCTTCCCCGCACGGCCCGGGCAGTGACGGACGAGCTGCTCGGGCTGCTCAGGTCCGTCGGGGCCGACCGGGTCCTCCTGGTCGGCCACTCACTCGGCGGGCTCTACGCACGCCACTTCGCCACCCGGTTCCCCGACGCGGTCCAAGGCCTGGTCCTGCTCGACCCGGCGCACGAGGACTACGACGCGTACATGCCGCCCGAACTGACCGTCCAGCGGGGGGCGAGCCGGTACTTCGACGTCCTGGGCGCCGTGGTGGACGCCGCCCTCACCACCGGGCCCACGCGCGCACTCCTCCAGATGGTCCCGGCGATCAGGAGATACCGGCGCATCTACCGCGAGCTGTTCACGCAGGAGATGGCCGACTGGCCCGCAGAGCTACGCGACGTGCTTGTCGAGCGTCACACCAGCCTGGACTGGCTCGCCGGCGGCCTTCGGGAATCCCGACAGATCGACCGGCTCTACGACGAGGTCAGGGTGGCCGGGCCGATGCCCGACCTCCCGCTGGTGATCCTCACTTCGACGGGCACCGACGGGTTCCAGGACGCGGTGTCCGGCGGCGGGTCGGAGCAGCTGATGCAGGAGGAGATAAGTGGCCGGCTGCGGCTGTACGCCGACCTCGCCGCCACGGTCTCGGGAGGTGAGGTGCGCCGCGTCGGGTCCGGCCACGTCACGCTTCCGTTTCATCACCCCGAGGCGGTCGTCGCGGCGATCAGGGCCTGCTGCGCCTGACCGCGCCCGACCGCGCCTGACGGGCTGCCGGCATGGCCCTCAGCGTGAGGTGAGGGCCGGGAACCAGCCCTGGACCGGGTGCGCGGACTCGCTGCGGCTGTCACTGGTGTCCACACCGAGCCAGGGAGCGGCGACGCACACGAGCAGAAGCAGAAGGAAGAAGATGGCGAGCATGGCGGTTGCCCCCTCGGGTCCGAGAGGTCCCGGACGGTGGTCTTTCGTGACGGATACCTTCAGCATGCGCCGACGACTGTTGGAATTCAAGCGACGATTCTTGAAGAACAGTTCACAAGTGCTGAATAATCAGGCATGAGCAGGAGCCGATCGTGCTGACCACCCGCCTCCTCCACGTCCACCGGACGGTGATCGACGAGGGCACGCTGACCGCCGCGGCCGCCGCGCTCGGCTACACCGTCTCCGGGGTCAGCCAGCAGCTGTCCCACCTGGAGACGGAGGCGGGTTCCCCGCTGTTCGAGAAGGCCGGCCGCGGGGTGAGGCCCACCGCCGCGGGAACGCTCCTGGCCGAACACGCAACCCGGATCCTGGCCGCCGTCGAGGACGCGGAGTCGGCCCTGGCCGACCTGCGCGCAGGCCGCCGCGGGCGGCTGCGCGTCGTCTCCTTCCACTCCGCCGGTGAGTCCCTGCTGCCTCCGGCGATCGCCGCGCTGCGCCGCTCGATGCCCGAGCTGCACGTCCTGCCGGTCGTGGACGAGACGGACGGCGCGCTGCGCCGGCTGCGGGCGGGCGAGGTCGAGCTCGTCGTCACGGTCGAGCCGTTCGCCCGCGGAGCCGAACCCAGCGACGACCTGCAGCGGGTGCACCTGCTGGACGACGAGTACCGGGTGCTGCTGCCCGCGGACCACCCGCTGGCCAGGCGCCGGACCCTGGACGTCGCCGATCTCGCGACGAACGACTGGGTGGTCACCACCGGGCCCGTCGACTACGTCCGCGAAGCCACCGTGAGCACCTGCCGCAGAGCCGGCTTCAGCCCCCGCCTGGTCGCGGAGGGGGACGAGTTCGCGGTGACCCAGGGCTACGTGGCCGCCGGGCTCGGCGTCGCCCTCGTGCCCGTGCTCGCGCTCGGCGCCGTCCGCGAGCACGTCGTCGTCCGCCGCCTGCGCACCCCTCCCGAGCCCCGGCACATCTGGCTGGCGACCCGGCCCCCGCTGGCGGACCAGCCGGCCGTGAGCCGGATGA
>JBAPWU010000655.1:0-7811 GCA_049283855.1 Kineosporiaceae bacterium | reverse complement strand
CTCCCACGGCTCCTGCGGCACCGGCTCCCGCGCCGTCCGCGGTGCCTGTCGGCGTTCCGGCGGCGTCGGCGCCCTCGTCACCTCTGCCCGAGCAGTCCGCGCAGGCGCTCCCCCACGTGACCGATTCGGCACCCGCGCCGGGCTCGGCGCGCACCGTGCGCCTGACCCTGGCCAGGGTCGACCCCTGGTCGGCGCTGAAGCTGTCGTTCCTGCTCTCGGTGGCGCTGGGGATCGCGCTGGTGATCGCCTCGGTGATCCTGTGGCAGGTGCTGAACGGGATGGGCGTGTTCGACGCCCTGAACAACACCCTGCGCGACGTCGGCGGCGTGCAGTCGAAGTTCGACCTGTACGACTACGTCGGGCTCAGCCGGGTGATGTCCCTGGCCACCTTCGTCGCGGTCATCAACGTGGTGATCATCATGGCACTGGCCACGCTCGGAGCGGTGCTCTACAACATCGCCGGGAGCCTGGTCGGCGGCCTGCACGTCACCCTGTCCGACGACTGACTCAGCGGACGACGTTGGCGTAGCAACCGGTTTGGGTGGTCCCTGGTGGCTGCGATAGTCTCCTACGGCGCGCCTCGCGCAACGGGCCTATAGCTCAGACGGTTAGAGCGCTTCCCTGATAAGGAAGAGGTCGGAGGTTCAAGTCCTCCTAGGCCCACCCACATCACTGCAGGTCAGAAGGCCATTTCGGCCAGTTGATCAACCCCGTTCAAGATCGCGTGTGAGCGCCATGTTAGAAGTCTGAGACGTCAGGCTTCGGCGAACCACCCCGGATGAGGGTGGACTCTGGCGGCCATGCGACCCGTGGAACAGCGCCTGTGGCGGACCGCGGCCCAGACTCCTACCGCGGCCTCTGGCCCCGAATCGGATGGCCACCTCATTGAGATTCCCGATCGTGAGTGTCGATGTGTCCGCCCATGATCGGTCTCTGGGACCGCCTCCTCAGATCACTGTCATTTACACACTCAGTTTGATACTGTGATCAAGAAACGGTGGTGATTGACAGTGGGGCGTGTGATCTCGCGAGCGGTTGCGGGCGTGGTCGAGCAACTCGAACTGGATGGCGATGTGTTGGTGACGACGGACCGACTGGCCGCCGTCATGGATGAGCTGGGCCTCCAGGGCGACGCGCGCCGGCTCGCGTATGAGCTCCAGCGTGACGGATGGCTCGGGCGGCTCCGGTCGCGACATGTCTGGGAGTTCCTCCCTGGTGCCCGCGGCGGCGCGTACGGCTCAGGCGACCGTTTCATCGAGTTCCGTGCCCAGCGTGCGGTCGACCCAGAGTGGGGTGGCGTGCTTGCCATGGAGTCGGCGGCTTCGGTCCTGGGGCTGGCCCAACGGATCCCTGAGCAGGAGGTTGTCGCTCTCCCGCCTGATGAGCCGTTCCCCAAGGCCTTGACCGGTCAGTGGCGCTACGTGCGCACTCAGCTTCCCGCGGCGGCGATCACCACTGTCGACGGGCTGCCGTCCTGGAACCTCGAAGGCCTCCTCGTCGGGATCGCCGCGCGTCCGTCCGCCTACAAAGATGTCGCCGGCCTCGGCCAATGGTTGGCCGAGGCCCGTGATGTCGACGTCCGTCGTGTCGTCGAACTCTTGCGGTCGATGGGCGCCGCAACCCGGCAGCGGACGGCGTACCTGCTGAGTCTCTGCGGGGAGGCGGCTCCTACCAGAGCGGTCGTCGATACCTATCCGCCCGTCGGTGCCGTCTGGCTGGGGCCACGCACGGTGGGGGGGCACTTCGACACCCGGACACAGGTGAACGACACCCTGCTCCACACCTATGCCGACGTCGGAAGCGGCGCATGACGCGCATCACCGAGGGCCACCTCGTGCGGCACTATCAAGGCGTCAAGGGTGGCCGTGACGCCGCCCTGCTGGACATCGCTCAAGATCACGCGCTGCACCTGCTCCACAAAGCCGGCTTGTTCGATCGGGGTCTGGTGTTCAAGGGCGGCACGGCGCTGAGGAAGTTTCGCGCCGGTAACGCCGGACGCTTCTCGACGGATCTGGACTTCGCGGCGCCGAGTGAGGAGTTGGCGCTGTCAGCCCTCCAGGCTCTCGACGGTGTCGAGGTGGAAGGCTTCGCATTCGACGTGCGCAACCTCGGCGACGACGGAAGGCGCGGCGATCTCACCGTCCGGACCCCGTTCGGGACTCCCCGACTGGGCGCCAAGGTCGAGTTGGCCCGGCATGTCCTCAGCCTTGAGCCCGAGCACCTTCGGCCTGTGCTGTTGCCCATCCACGCCAGGTACGACTTCGAGCTTCCTTCCACACCGGTGGTTCGGTCCGAGGAGGCGGTCGCTGAGAAGCTCGCCCGCTTCCGTCGCGTCTCACTGGCACGCGACCTCTACGACCTGTGGTGGTTCGCGGCCTCCGGACCCCTTGACGAGGCACTGGTCAGACGCCTGTGGGTCCTCAAGGTCTACCGTGACGTGGTCGTCGACGGCCGCGGAGTCAAGCCAATCGATCCCCACGGGGTGCTCCGGGCTCGGACCTCCCGCGACTTCCGCCCGGAGGACATCGGCTACCTGACCCGCCCGGTGCGCATCGACGAGTGGATCTCAGCGGTCCACACCCGCTATGCCTTCATCGCGGACTTCGACGAGGACGAGCGGCGCTGGGTCGAGTGCAACGAGCGAGACCTCTACCAGGTGGACAGCACCCTGAAGTCGTTTCGATCGAATTGGCCTGAGCAGGAATGACCCTTCTGGTCGAGGGGCGAAGGGTCGACCTGACGCGCTTCAGCCCTGTGGAGCGGAGTCAGCGCGCAGGCGCGCGATGTAAGCCTCGAGAGCACCCAGTGGAATCCGGCGTAGGCGTCCGATCCGCACCGACTCGATGTCGCCCAAGGCGAGCAGCTCGTAGAACAGGCTGCGCCCGATGCCGAGCCGCTGCGCCGCCTCCTCAACGGTGAGCAGCAGACGCTCGGGCGTGGTGTGCGGCTGAGCGGTCATCGGCTTCCCCGGGGTGAGCGCGGTCAAGAGGCAGGGCCTGCGTGCCGTTGCCGTTGAGGTGAGCGATTCCTTGTCGATGTCGGCGCTGGCCCAGCGATGGAGTGCGTTGGCGGTGGCCGATGTGGCGATCGACGAACCGCCGCCAACGAGGGCGGCGCGGGAGGCGGGTTCACTGCTGCGCCCACCGGCGTCCGAGGAGGAGATAGCCGCGGCCGAGGAGCGCCTTGGCTGTGCCTTGCCGGCGTCCTATCGCGAGTTCCTCCTGGTCAGCAACGGCGCGTACGGGGAACATGTATGGAGCGAGCCGTGCGTTCACCGAGGACGGTTGGGAAGTGTCGAACGACTCGGAGGTGGTGGGGATTGGTTGGCTGCCGGTGGCCGAGGTGCGGTGGCTGCGTGATGTCGACCCGGTGGCGGACATGTACCGCGACGCGGGAGAGCACCGTGAGCCGGCCACCCGCGACGGGGATGAGCTCAGATCGTGGAAGGCATTCGCCGACGGGCTGAAGATTGCGGTCGATCGCCGCCCTGGACTGACATGCCTGGTTCCGTTCGATGAGGGGTCGGAATGGCAGGTCTGGAACATCCACAAAGAGACGTCGAGGGCCTTCCTCTCGTTCCGCTCGATGCTCGAATACCAGGTCCAGATTCGTGAGCCGATCACGGACCTGGAGGATTTCGAGGAGGTCATCGCCAGAGCGTCGGACGGCGACTCTCTAGCGCTGCAGCGCCTGACGAGGACGACCGTCCCGCAGGCAGTCCCGAGACTGATCGGACTGATCGCCGACCCTTGGCTCGGCGCAGCATCAGTAATGGCTCTTGGCCGCATCGGCACCGACGCGGCCGTGGACGTGCTTGCCCGGCTCGAACCCGCAGCCGCGGCTCGTGCTCTTGGAGTGGCCGGCACCGAACGAGCTCGTGACATCCTCGCCCAGTGGGGCGCGTTCTACACCCTGGCCCTACTCGGCGACCCCCGTGGACCCCACATCGCTGCACAGAGAATCGCCAACCGCACGCCTGGCGACACGGTCTGGTTCCTGATCACAGCGCTCCACGCGATCGCCCAGAGCAGAGATCCCCGCTACGCCACCCTGCTGAAGCCCCTGTTGTCGCAGGAGCCCGCGCTTGCGCTGGCGGCGGCTAGGGCGCTGGTCTGGCTCGGCGTTCCGGAGGGCCGGGCACGGATCGCCGAGATTGCTGATCACGACGGGCCAGAGCGGGGATCTGCGCGACGCCTCCTTCGCATCATGGACGACGGCCACCTCCCGTAGACGGGCGAATGCCCAGAGCGAGCGGACCCTCTGGACGCCGAGAGGGGCTCGTTCACGCGGCGAGTCATCCAGACGACGACCTCGGTCATCGCTGTGGGGCGCCGTGGCTGCGGGTGGGCGGCTTCTGGTCCGTGAGGCATTGCAGGGCGTTCCCGCTATGCGGATTCCTGCCTCAAGGTGCTGAGTTGGCAAGCGTGCTCGGCTACCCCGTCACCCTGCAGCCCATGACCGCGGCCGAGCGTCGCGAGGTGGCGGAACCCCTGCGCTGCGGCCGGAAGGCCGGCGGACCCGCCACCCGGGCGGCGTCGTCCGGAATGGCTTGTCGGCGCCGGTGAGGATCACCAGGAGCAGGCCGAGCCCTCGCACTTCTCACCCGCAGCCCACGTCCGAGGTCAGAAGGACCCGAGGAGGAACGTGGCCCCGGTCGGATCGCTGAGCCCGGCGAACCGGCCGGGCCCCATCGCCATCGCGGGCAGGAAGACAGTCCCGCCCAGCTCGGTCGCCCGGGCCACCGACGCATCGCAGTCAGCCACCGCGAAGTAGATGTTCCAGAGGCTCGGCACCTCGGCCGGTACCCCGGGGGGCGTGGCCATGGCCCCACAGTTGCTCGTGTCCTCGCCCTCCTTCGTGTCGAGATGGCCGACGAGATAGCCGGAGTCGTCCATGGGTGCCCAACGCCAGCCGAAGACCCTCTCGTAGAAGGGCGTCGCCGAGTCCAGGTCTCGGGTCTGCAGCTCGTTCCAGGTCAGGGCACCCGGGACGTTGAAGATCTCGGCACCACGATGATCCTGCGGCTGCCACAGACCGACGACGGCTCCGCTCGGGTCGGCGATCATCGCCATCCGGCCCTCGGTCATCACGTCCATCCCGGGCATCGTCACCGTCCCGCCGGCCGCCACCACCGCGTCGAGGACGGCATCGACGTCCTCGACCATGATGTAGGAGTTCCACATCGACGGCACTCCGGCCTCAGCCATCCCGGGGGGCTGCGGACCCATCCCGGCGACCAGCTTGCCGTCGATCCGGAACATCGTGTAGACGGGACCCATCGGCGTCGGGACGTCGGTGCCCTCCCAGCCGAACAGTCCCGTGTAGAACCCCCGGGCTGCCTCGACATCGCTCGTCGACAGGTCGACCCAACCGAAGATCCCCGGTGGCAAGTACATGACAGACGCTCCGTTCTTAGGATCCGGCAACTGGCTCGCACGCTACGCCCGCCCCCCGACAACGTCCACGGGACGAGTCCACTCGCGCCGTCCGCACCGGGTGCGGCAAGAGCCAGACCAGCCGCCGGGTGGTGCGGCTCGTTCTTGACGCGGGCCAGACCCCGGCGCTGGTGCGCCATCCGATGCCGTACCGCGACCTGGACCGGATGCGGGTGCAGCGGTTCGCGGCCCGGCAAGCGGGACCTGCGGTCCTGGTGGATCCGCGGCCGCACGCCTTCGGCTCGATCGCGACCACCTACCGGCAGTACCCGAAGATCGGCTCGGTGCTGCCCGCGATGGGCTACAGCAAGGCCCAGTTGGATGATCTCAGCGCCACGGTGCTGGCCGCTGTTCGGGCGTCGTCGGCGGTGGTGGTCGGCACGCCGATGGACCTGGCCCGGATCACCGAACTCGGCCCCCTGGTGCGTCGGGCGACCTATGAGCTGGCCGAGATCGGGACGCCGATCCTGGCCGACGTCCTGGCCCCGCATCTCGCCCGGTGGGCTCCGGCGGCGGGAACCGAGTCGCGTTCGACCGGTCTTTTGATCGCGCAGGAGTCAGATGCTGCGCGGGAGTCCACCCGAGGCAACCGGTATCGCGTAGTCGAGTCTGACGGCGATCCATTTCGCCCGGAAGAACAGGGCGAACCAGGTCTCCACCGCCACAGCGACCAGCAGAGCGATCACGACCCCTGCCGTCGCGACCGAGCCCCTCTCGTGGTAGGCGGAATAGACGATTCCCAGGCCGACGAAGACACTCGCCCACCCGGCGCCGAGCAGGAGCAGGGCGGTCGCCAAGTAGGGGTAACCCATGTGCTGATTCTGGGAGATCAGTTTGCTCTCCCACCCCATCGGGCGATTGATCCCGATCTCCTTGGTCGACGCCGAAGTGCCCGGCAGTCGTGTCCCCGCTCCCCCGGCTGCCCACCTCCATCCGCCCCTGACCGCCCCAGCGAGCCGGCGCGCACTTCTGCTGAGCAGCCGGCCTGACGGCGCCTGTCTCGGCTGCGGCGCCGGCCGGCGGGAGGCGGGGCCGCGGAGAACCTCCTGGTCGATCCACACCTCGAGGTCGGCGATCCACTTCCCGGCGCGTTGGGACCGGTCGTACTCGCCGAGCCAGATGAGCAGACCGGTCTTCGACACCTGCGGGACGAACAGGATGGCGACCCACCCGATCACGGGTCCCGGCCTCGACTGGGCCAGTAGTCCGGCGAGGATGACGGCCAGCGCCCCGAAGGTGAAGTTGGCGATGGTGATCCGATTGGTTATGGCGGTCATCGACTCCTGGCGCAGGCTCGAGTACTCGGCCAGGGCTGCCTGAAGCTGCAACTCCCGTTCGCCCAGGGTTGCTGGGAGCCTCGGATTCGCCGGCGGGGAAGGCGGGTCGGTCATCGACGAGTCACCTCGCGCTCCAGGAGTTCGGGGAGGGACGCCCCGATGCCCTCGATGAACTGTTCCGCGACAAATCCAGCCGCGCGGGCACGCTCCAGGTTGGCCGTGCGGTCGTCGACCACCAGGGTGCCGGCGGGGTCCAGCCGCCCGGCGGCCAGGTCGAACAGCCCCACTCCGTCCTCCTTCTGGCACCCCTCGGCGAAGGAGGTGAAGATCCACTCAAGCTGACTCCCCGAGAGGCCCAGGAGCGCCAACTGCTTCTCGAACCAGAAGGCGGTGTTGTTGGTGATCAGACCCCAGGGCGTCCGGGCCTGTGACAGGAAGTCGAGGGCGTCGCCGGCGTCCGGCAGGGTGACCAGCAACTCGGCCTCTGCTTCGGCCACGGCTGCCGCGGGGATCGCGGTGTCGATCCGCTCGGACATCTCGCGCCAGTACGACGTCTCATCGGTCCAATGCCGCGCATGGAACTCCCACAGCTCGTCCGCGGCCCCGATCACGGCCTCGCGGTCCAGGAGCAGACGGTCCACCAGACCCCGCTGCGGGGTCAGCAGGAGGGCCTGCCACGGATCGACCGTCAGCACCCCGCCGAGGTCCAGGAGAACGTTCGTCACCGGCATGCCCTCACCCCATCATGAGCCGACCAGGACCGGCCAGGGGGCCACCGATCGGGTGGCGGGCGCCTCAGGCACGCTGTCGAACCACGCGAGTACCCTTCGTGACCGATGATGAGGGCTTTCTCATCGTGGTGCCATGGCCCGAGGCGGCCGGCCCGAGCAGGATGGTGGGGTGCGTGGATGGCAGGTGGGCGCGGTGGGTGCCTGTGTCGTGGGAGCGGTAGCCCTGCTGGGCCAGGCCGCCTGGGCGCAGGTCGTCACTCCGCAGCCGTGGCCGGGCGTGGTCGGGCCTGCGATCGTGGTGACCGCGGATCAGACCGGCCGGCCCACCCCCGCGCCCGATGCGCGAGCCGTCGGGCCCACCCTGACCC
>JBAPWU010000654.1:0-16542 GCA_049283855.1 Kineosporiaceae bacterium | reverse complement strand
GCCCGCAGCCGGCGACCGCCGCAAGCCGCTTCGGCAGGTCCGCGACGAACCGCTCGGCAGCCGCGCGCTCGGCCGGTGCCAGCTCAGGCGCAATCCGGGGGAGCAGCTGCTCGGCCCGGGTGAGCAGCACGTCGTCGCCGGCATCCGGAACACCGAGCCCCTCGATCTCGCCACGGCGCGCGGCGCAGGTGACCTGAAGGTCGATCAGCCGGTCCGCGATCGCCGACACGACCGCCGGGCCGGCGCTGTAGTGGTCAACTCCCTGCACGTCGGCGAGCAGCACACCCGAGCCGCCCGGCGTCGTCCATCGCCCGAGCAGGTCCGGCACGGCCGCCCCCAGATCGCGCAGGAGCTGCAGGACCGGGCCCTCGTGCGCGAACATCGGTGGCACCGACTTCAGCCACACCGGGCCACCGCTGGTGGGCAGCCGCCAGATGCTCGACAGGTTCCAGGTGCGGATCTGCTCGGGTCGGCCGGTCAGCGCCCGGCCGACGTCCGCCAGCAGATCGACGCCGCGTTCCAGATCCGCCTGCGGGCCGCCCGGCTCGGCGTAGGCCGCCCGCAGCGGATGAGGCACAAGCGGGTCCCCCGGCCAGGCGGCCAGCGGCATCCGCGGCGGCGCGGCGACCTCGGCCAGGTAGACGACCGGGCCGCCGTCCGGTGACGTCTCCGCCTCAGCCCGCAGGAGACGCAGGACGACGACCTCGAGCCGGTGCAGTCCCCGCGCGGCCTCGACGACCTCAGCGACCTCCTGCCAGAACGGGGTGGGGACGGCGAATGGCGGCAGCGCGCCAAGAACGCCGTCCGCCGCACTCACCAGGACGAGCGTCACCAGACGCCCCAGCCGAGCATTCCCGCCACCCACAACACCCAGAGTGCCGCCACCCGGCATCGGGGAACATGCCGAGGCTGACGCAGCCGGCGAGGTCTCTGCCCGTCGTCAGGGCCCGGTGGAGTGCGTGACGGGCCTCGGCCTTCGCGCAGCCAGACGTTCGACGATCCCGAGCGTGAACCGGTCGTGCCGTTCGACGGTGAAGCCCAGGGCCTCGACCAGGGGCAGGGGACGGCGCCGGTAGTGCTCGCCGTGTCGGGGGACGCTGACCACGTCCGCGGCAGCCTGCAGCAGCCGGACCGGCCACAGGGTCGATCGGACGTGGTCGGCCAGGAGCAGAAGTCCGCCGGGCCGCAGAACGCGTGCCATCTCCGCGAGGGCCTTCCGGTCGTCAGGGATGCAGCACAACGCGAACGTGCACACGACGGTGTCGAACCGCAGGTCGGGGAACGGCAGGCGCTGGGCGTCACCGACCTGCAGGTGGACCTCGCGGCCGACGTCATCGGCCCGGCGTTGCGCCTGAGCAAGCATCCGGGGGCTCCACTCCACGCCGGTCAACTGGACCTCGCTGGGGTAGTGGGGCAGGTTGAGGCCCGTACCCACTGCCACCTCCAACGTCTCCCCACTCGCCTGCTGGCACAGCCACGGGCGGGTATCGGCGAACAGACGCCGCTCGCTGAAGGCCACGCACCGGTCGTAGGTCTCGGCCTGACGATCCCAGTAGCGTCGCAGGCGCCGGTCCGACAGAGCCAGGGACTCGTCGCGCCCAGGTGGGTCGGTCATCGTCGCTCTCCACGAGTCTCAGGCAGGGGGACGCTAGGCGTCGATCGTCCACCGGGCGGCCGCGTACCAGGTGATGAAGGCGGTGGTGGCGATCTCGATGGCCGAGAAGTAGAGGTAGTGCAGGGTCGGCGCCGAACCGAAGGTGAGCGTGCCGGCCTGGACGACGGTCATCACCGCACCGGCGACCACCGAGGACCAGCGGGCCAGGCGGTGCGGAGCGATCCGGCTGAGGAGCACAGCGCCCATCGGCACCGACATCAGCACGCCCGAGGCCAGCAGCATGGTCTGGTTGAACTCGATGCCGCCGACGCTCCCGGTGAGCAACTCCCGCAGGAACTCAGGGTCGTCCGCCGAGAGGACGTCGCAGTAGAGGTAGTTGAGGATTGCGAAGAGCCACAGGCTCGCCACGACGGTTCGGGGACCGATGCGCCGACCGATGGCGGGCAGGGTCCCGGACGGCGTCGGGGTGACTGGCTTCTTCGTCGTGGTCACGGGGTCGATGGTGGTCATGGTCCTCTCCTTCAGCGATGCCCTCACGGGCGCCGTCTTATGCTGTAAGATACATCTTACGACGTAAGAAGGAGCTCGACCAGGGCCGGAGGGCCCGAGGCCATTGGAGGCGATATGCCACCCACCCGCACGGTCAAGGAGCCGCTCAGCCGCGAGCGCGTGCTCGCCGCCGGCCTCGCCGTGGCCGACGCCGAGGGGCTCCGTGCCGTCACGATGCGCCGCGTCGCGCAGGCGCTGGGGTGCGAGGCAATGACGCTCTACTACTACGTCGACGACAAGTCGTCCCTGCTCGCCGGGCTCACCGAGGCCGTGGTCGCCGAGATCGCCGTCGCCAGCCTCGACCCGCGGCTCATCGCCGACGCCGGTGACTGGTGCGAGGTGGTCCGCCGCCGCTGCCTGGCCGCCCGTCAGGTCATGCTGCGACACCCGTGGGCCCCCTCACTCGTGGCGACCCAGTCCCAGGTACCTCCCAACGTGGTCCCGCTCTTCGAGGCTCTGGTGGCCACGATGGTCGGGGGTGGCTGCAGCTACGAGCTTGCCCACCGGGCCATCCACTCTCTGGGCTCGCTCCTGTTCGGCTTCACCCAGGAGCTGTTCGAGCCGGCCGCGGACGGCGAGGGCACCCCCCCGGAGGAGTTGGAGGCGATGACTCTGGCCATGCCCCATCTGGCACGCCTGGCTGAGGTGGCCGTGCACGAGGTCGAGGGTTCGCTGAGCATGTGCGACACCCAGTCCGAGTTCGAGTTCACCCTCGGGCTGATCCTGGACGGGCTCGAGGCCCACCGCCGAGGCGACGGCCGGACCTGACGCAGGACTACGCCCAGAGCGATCTCCGCGAGCAACTGGTCGTCGATGCGATGTGCTTGCGCTTGTCGGGCTGGGATCCAGGCCCCTGCCGGACTGGACGCCGAGCGTCGCGAGGACCAGTTCGGACAGACGTGGCCTCTGATGTGGGGAATGCGATCCCGGATCGCCCAGTGCTTGGCGAGCAGCACAGCCCGCTGATGAGAGGGCGCCTCGCTCGCGGTTGGTGTCGGCGGCTACGAGGGAAAGAACCTCCAGTGCCCTTCGGAGACGACCTCGACGCTTCCGTCGGTCACCGTGATGGCGGTCTCGTCGTCGATCGCGTACGCCGGACCGGCGAGACCGGCCGCCCACCTCTGCGCGTCGGCCATGGTGTTCTCCGGCAGCATCTCGTGATCCAGGTGCGGGAAGATCGAGAAGTCGACGACCCCCATCGTGCTGTCGTCACCACCGGCGGGCGGCGTCCACCCGACGAAGTCCTCCCCGATGCGTGGGGTCATCACCATGCTCCCCGCGCTCAGCCCGACATAGACCGTCTCGCTCAGTGCCGGCATGAGATCCGCCAGCCCGGACTGGCGCATCCAGTGGCACAGGTACAGGGCGTCGCCGCCCGAGACCAGCAGGACGTCTGTCTCGCGGACCAGGGGCACCCAGCGCTCCTCATCGATGCTGGGCAGCGCGGTGAGCTCCAACACCCCCACGGACTTCCACCCGAGCTCGGACATGGGTTCCGTGGATCGTCCGCTGATGAAACGCCACACCCCCACTCCGGGACCGACCTGGGGATGCCCGTACATCGCGGTGGGGATGCAGAGGGCGGTTGACTCGGCGATCGGTTTGCCCAGGAGGTCGACCAGCGCGTTGCGGATACTCGTGTTCTTGATGCCCGCGGATGTGAGAAGTAGCTTCACGGTGCCTCCTTGCTGCATCAGTGGGAACGGCGGACCGCAGTGGATCATCTGGTGGAGGTGTGGCCGGGACCGGGGGCGGCTGTGTGTCCCTGCGGTGCCTGGAGCGCGTCGGTGAGCAGCGCGACCAGAGCCTCGAGCTGCACCTCGGCCGACGAGGAGATCTCCTCGTCCGACCCGTCCAGCGCCCTGGCTGCGAGGCCCGCCTTGCTGGCGATGAGCTCGGCGATCCGGGCGTCAAGGGTCTGTGCGGCGATGATGCGCCACGCGGTGACCGGCTCGGTCTGGCCGATGCGGTGGCTGCGGTCGATGGCCTGGGTCTGCTCCGCGTCGGTCCAGGAGAGCTCGGCGAGCACGACGTTCGAGGCGACCTGGAGGTTCAGACCTACGCCGGCTGCCGTCAGGGAGCAGACCGCGATGGCAACGTCGGGGTCGTTCACGAAGCCGTCGATGTTCTTCTGGCGCGTCGCCGGCGTCTGGTCGCCACGGATCGAGGCGAAGCGCACCCCTTGCCGGGCGAAGGTCCCCTCGGCGGCGTCCATCACGTCGATGTGCTTGGCGAAGAAGACGACCTTGCCGGCGCTGCGGGCCAGCTGCGCCGCGTAGTCCGCGGCCAGCTCCGCCTTGGCGCGGCCGATGCGTCGCATCAGGGTGAACACGTTGTCGCCGGACTGTGCTGTCATCGCCTGCTTCAGCTCGGACCTGGCCACCCGGCGCACGAGGGCGAGGTCGACGCCCTCCACAGAGGCGTCGGAGGAACGTGCCGCCAGCGCGGTCCGGTACTGGGCCACCATCCGGCGTGCGAGGTCGCGCTCCGCCGCCCGGATCGACCGGCCGGCTGCCCCGTCGAGCTCGACGTGGAGGTCGGCGATGCGTCGAGCGGGGATGTCGGCGGCGACGTCGACCTTGCGGCGCCGCACAATGCCCCGGTCGATGACGCTCTGGCGCGCGGCGGCGGAGAAGCCGGGGTCTGCGGGCGTCAGACCCGAGTCCTCGAGCGCGTCCATCAGGTCACCGACCGGCTTGCTGTCGTCGATCCACCCGAGGAACTGCCAGATCGCCCGGAAGTCCTCGATGTCGTTGATCAGCGGCGTACCGGTGAGCGCCATGAGCAGTGGCCGCGGCGTGCGGGCCCGAATGCGCTCCGATATCGCGAGGGCGTGCTTCGAGCGCTGGGACGCCGTGTTCTTGATGAAGTGCGCCTCATCGATGACCATGCCGCGGAAGCCGAGGTGCCCCAGCCAACCCCGGTGGCGGTCGAGCACGTCGTAGTTGACGACGATGATGTCCGCGAAACCGTCGACCGTGTCCCCATCTCCCTGGACCGCCGTCGCCGGGTGGTGGGGGAGCCAGCGGGCGGCCTCGCGTACCCAGTTGGTCTTGACGACGTTCGGTACGACCACCAGCAACGGGTAGGCGTCGGCCGCCTCGGCGGCGAGCAGCGACTGGGCTGTCTTGCCCAGACCTGGCTCATCAGCGAGCAGGAACGTCCGGTGGCCGGCGGCGGCCGCCGCGATCAGCTGCCCCTGGTGCGGCATCAGCTCCTCACCCGGCGGTGTGAACTGGGCGGTCGGTGCGGGGAGCACCATGCACGCCGGGGCGGTCGGGCCAGCGCGCTCGAAGGAGCTCAGCAGCGGGCCGAGCAGCTCCCAGCCGGCAAGGCGGCGCGCACGGGCCTTGACCGGTCGAGGAGCGGACAAGTCAGGCGCGAGGAAGGGATTGGCGAGCTGGCGGGAGGTCACCGACTGAGGCACGACCTGGCGCTCGGCGGCGGGGGTGGCCGGGCGCTCTGCCGGCGGCTCCTGGTCGGTCGCCTCCTCGATCCCGGCCGCGTGGAGGAGGTCACGCTTGAGCGCGCGAGCCCGGTCAGAGACGTTGGCGTCCTCGGCGAGCAGCGCCAGCAATCCGGCGTCCCGGACGGCGATCCTGGCGAGGATCGCCGCGACGCTGTCCAGGCGCTTGAGTTGCCTGGCCCGCTGATTGTCGCTGCCCGCGGAGTCCACTTGGACGCGGGCGCGTTCCTCCCGCAAGGCCAGGGTGACGGCTTGGAACGTCGTGCGCACGACCGGCGTCACTCGTCCGCCACGGACGGCCGCCTCGACCTCACGGACGGTCTGGGCGAGCACCGAGGCGACGTCGCCACGCTGACGGACGGGACGCTGCGTCCGCGGCGCGGTACGACGAGCGCTCGTCCGGCGCCGGCCTGGTCCTGCCACAGACTCCTCCTCAATATGCCGGGCACGGTGGCCGCAGCAGCATGCCGCACGATCTCGCGAACGAGACGACGAACACCCGCGAAGGGCCGTGCTCGGACGCCGAGCCTAGGGATGGCGTGGGCCCCGGCAGGCATCCTGCAGGGGACCGCGAACCGGCACCGGGTGGGCCGCTGTTCGTGCTGGGACCTCGCTCACCACCGCTCCAGGCTAGTCGTGCACAGCCAATCCGAAGCGGCAGATCCGGTGGTTCGTGGGACGGGGCCAGGGCCCAGCCAATGAGGTGCAGGAACATTGCCGTGGCCAGCAGGGCGAGGCGCGGCGGAGATCTCCCGATCACAGCGGCACGAGCGAGCGACGTCCGGAGCGGGGCAGAGCCGGTCGAAGCGGACGGCAGTGATGCGTCCTCGCCATGGCGACAGGCGAGAATCTAGCTATACTTCTGGCTATGTCAATGTCGGAGCAGATGCCGCTGGCGGACGTGAAGAACCGCCTTTCAGAGGTCGTAGACCGCCTTCAGCGCGAGCATGGCCGAGTCGTCATCACCAAACACGGGCGTCCGGCCGCGGTGGTCTTGAGCTTCGAGGATCTGGAGTCCCTGGAAGAGACCCTTGACGTGATGGACAGCGCCCCCTTGTTGGCGGACATACGCGAGGCCCTGGCAGAGCTGGACACCGCCGGCGCAACGATCTTGACCAAGGACGAAGCGGTACGACTGATCGCCGATCGATGAACTCGGGGCCGTTCGCGATCGCTTGGACGGCGCCGGCTCGGCGGGCACTGGTCCGGATGCCAGAGAAGGTGGCCTCCGCGGTGGTGGAATTCCTCTACGGCTCCATGGCGGCCAATCCCTACCGGGTGGGTGAGCCACTCAAGCTCGGATTGGAGGGCCTGCACAGCGCCCGTCGAGGCGACTACCGCGTCATCTACCGCATCAACGACACCGACCAGCGCGTCGACGTGCTCGGCATCGAACACCGCTCCGACGTCTATCGACCACGCAATGCTCCGTGACCGCGACGGCCGTGACCGGACGGCGGTGAGGGGCTGCGCTTGACGAGCTGCCTCTGGATTCGCCCGCCGCCCAGGCTCGGCGATGGGGCGCCCAGAGCATCACACAGGTGACGCTCTGGGCGCTGGTGCTCGGCGCCGGGGCGGCCGCCGGTCAGGTCAGCGACGCCTGCAGCTCGGGCGACTCCTCCTGGACAGCGGACGGCACCTCGGCGGGCGGCTGCTCCTCGACGGCCGACTCCAGTTGCTCGGCCGAGGACTGGAAGGCGCTGGCGCGCAAGCGGGCCACCGCGACCGCGGCGGTGAGCACCCAGTCCCCGCGGACCGAGGGATGGATGTTGCAGGTGCCGTCAGGCAGCTTGATGAGCAGCCCGGCGGCGCACGGGTTGCCGTTGTACCGGGACGAGGCCAGCTTGAACGCGGTGTAGCCGTCCGCGACGGAGGCTCCGAACTGCTTCGCCGTGGCGGCCAGCACCGAGTTCAGGGCCTGGGTCCCATCCACGAGCGCCTGGTCCGTGTAGCTCTCCGAGTAGTAGGTGAGCAGCACCAGCGGGCCGTTGTAGTGAGCGCGCAGCGTGGTCAGGATCGTGGCCAGGTTCGAGCCGATCTTGCCTAGCACCTGCATCTGCTCCGCTGGGTCGCACCCTCCGGCGGTCGCCTGGCACAGGAACACGTCATTGGCGCCGATGTTCAATGTCACCAAGCGGGTGTCGGAGTGGCTCTTCAGGTACTCCACTGCGTAATCCAGTTGCGACTTGCCCGTGTAGCCGACGTGCAGCGGGAACATGGCGCGGTAGCCCGGACCCGCGGGGGTGTTCAGACAGGCGTAGCTCAGGGCCTTGATGTCGATCATGCTCGCCGTGCTCTCGCCGGGGCAGGAGGCGTTGGTCAGCCGCAGCCCGGCGACACTGGCGAAGTACTCCGGGTAGCCCTTGAAGTTCGCCGGGTTGAGGTACTTCTCACCTGGAGTGACCTCCGGCGGCTCATATCCGAACGCGACCGAGTCGCCCAGGGCCAGATAGCCACCGCGATCCGATGCTCCGGCCGAAGGGCTGGCCACCAGCCCGCTCATCACCAGCGCCACCACGACGAGCATCACCTTCGCCGCCGACCGCCTTACGCGCGACACCGCTGCCGTACTCACTCGGTTCTCCATCCCCGCGCCCGCGTCCCTGGGCAGACCCCACCGGTCTCCCACCCGAGCGCGTCACTGACCGTGTCGTGACAGACGGTTCCTGTCAAGGCGCGACATATCCGGATTGCCACTCGCGGACTCGCCGCGATCCGATCTGTTACGCAAGAGGATGATTGGAGCGATTAGTTCCGTATTCTGGCGTCGCTGGGCGGTGGACTCCACGATCTGGCCGGTGCGGTGGCGACCCATAACACGCGGATCTGTAGGGCGGCCCGAGCGGATGGCCGTGGAGCGGCAGAAGCGGGTGTCCGGGCAGGCTGAGAGGGCAGCTAGATTGGGCCGAGTCCTCCGGCAAGCCCAACGGTGAAGAACAGCGCACCGAGCACGACGACTACTGCGTGGGGCAGGGCGACGTGCGGGTAGAGGAAGACGCGTCGGCTCGCGCCAGGAGAAGCATTGGTGTCGGGCCAGGGTGTGGGCACGCGTGGATCTCCCTTCGACGCGCCATCCCGGACCCGCGGCCAGGCGGTGAACCAGCTCCAGTCGATGAGTGGAGCCGATGCCACGATCTGGTCGGTCTCGACACGGTAGAGCCGGTAGGCGATGACTTCGATGTCGCCCATTCGCGGGTAGTACCTCATCTGATGCAGCTTGATCGACGCCTCGATGAGCCAAAAGGCAAGGCCCCCTACGGCGGCGACAAGGAACAGTCCGTAGTGGTCCTGCTGGAACCCCAGGCCGAGCGTGGCCAAGGCTGCGGTGACGCCCCAGCTCTTCACGGTCAGGAGGCGCTGGTCGAAGCCGGTGACGATGTCGACGATGCGGTAGTACTCGTTCATGAGGTCATCGTGCAGGTGATCACTCCGCGGTCCGGGCACGCCGGTATCCGGCCCTTGCGTCATGCAGCCTCCTTCCCCGATGGCCCCGCGGCGCCTACGTCCACTTTCCCTGGTGGCAGGCTCGCGAAAGCTGGATCTCGCGCGGGCAGCTACGTGGTCCGTGTGGTCACGATGACAGCTCAGCACGCGGCAGCACCACAGCGAGCGAGCACGGTCTGCGCGACCGGCCTCGCGAAGTGCGACCTCGTGTCGCAACAAGCAGAGGAGTGCGTTTGTGGTCATCAGGTGGGTGCGCTCGTCAGCGCTGGCAGGGTTCGGGGAATGTCCAGCCCGCCTGCTCGGCCTGGTGCATTGATCAGCCCGGGACGATGTTGACCAGGGACCACCACGGGCTGGACACGTCCTCGGGATCGACGTCTGCCGTCCTCAGGTTGCGGCAATGGTGAGGGGGCGAGTGGTCTGCTCGGCCAGCGCTCCCAGATCCCGGGGGTCGCTGGTCAGGATGACGGGATCAGGATGCAGGCTGGCGAAGGCAGCCACCACGGCGTCGACGGCGGAGATCTTCGACGCCCGTCCGGTCGCCGTTCTCAGCCGGGCGGCCTCGCGGGACGTCGGTTCGTCGATGTCACGGATCTGGCAGGTGCGCAGCAGTCGGTTGACGTGGAAGTC
This sequence comes from Kineosporiaceae bacterium, assembly GCA_049283855.1. Lineage (GTDB taxonomy): Bacteria > Actinomycetota > Actinomycetes > Actinomycetales > Kineosporiaceae > JADJPO01. Next base: position 6,838 of record JBAPWU010000654.1, on the reverse strand, counting down.
CCGTCGGGCGTCGCCGGTCAACGCCTCGGCCAGGACGACCGCAGGAACCTGGGGTGGCCACAGACCCCGGTTGCGCAACGCCGTCAACCGGGCCCGTTGTCCGGCAAGCGCGCTGATCCCGCCCGAGTCCAGGATGAGCGTCACGCCGACCGCGCTTGGCGCGTTCCGGTACCAGCACGCTTGGTGACGGGTCGGCTTGCCACGAGGTCGTCGGCCCAGGCTGTGGCCTCCTGCAGTTCAGCGTCAGGCACTGGACCCAACTCGGCATCCATCTCCGCGAGGTGGGCGTCGAGAGCAGCCACCTTCGCCCGCCGGTCCAGCTCCTCCGCCAGGGCGAGCGCAGCCAATCTGGACACGTTCAGCCCGGCGGTACGGGCGTGCTCCAGCAGTTCGTCCGGGATCGTGATGTTCACCCTGGCCATGCGCATATTATACACACTCCGAAGCTGGGCGATCCTGGTGCCTGCGCTTGTCGGCGGGATCGAGGCCCTTGCCGGTTTGGACGCTGAGCGTCGCGAGGACCTGTTCGACCAAGCCTGGCCTCTGATGTGGGGGATGCGAAACCGCATTGCCCACGGCTACCTTCTGGTCGACGCCGACATCGTGCGCCGCACCTTGGGGGTCGACATACCGCCGATCATCGAGAGCATCCGGCACGCCCTGAGCTGAGTCGGTAGTCGTCAGGCGACGGTCCGGAGGTCGCGCCGCTGCCTGCCAAGCCACCCATCGTCACCGTGGTGCAAGACGAGTGCCGATCAGGACTGCCGATCAGGACTGTCGACCCGGTTCTCGGATTGCCACGGTCGGCGGCATGTCCGTGTGCTGCAGCCTGAGTCAGGTGACCAATGGAATGAGAGATTGGTGGTCTCCACGATGCACGGCGATGTATCGCATGAGCTGGGGTGCGCTCGTCCTCCGTGAGATCGAACGCCACACTGGTGCCGGTGTCGTTACCATCCCAGATGATCGCGCCGTTGCTGATCCCGGTCCCACCGATCGTGAATGGTGCGATCGCCACCGCCAAGGCGAAGTCCTCATCGATCTCCAGGTCGAGTTCAACGGTGTCTGCGCCGAGCGCGAAGAGACGCGAGAGCCTCCTATCACGTCGCTGCTCAAGCCGCTGCCGTAGAGCGGCCACGGCCGTCTCGACCTCGGCAGGCCACGGCTCACCGGACAGGACGTCGATGGTGAAGTTGTCGATCCGCGGTCGTTGGACGGTCAGACTGCCGAGGTAGGCAGCGATCACAGTGTTGCGGTCAGCGTGGCTCGACACGGTGTACCAGAAAGACGTCGACGACCTTCGGGACACGCAGCGATGGTGACACAGCCGGCTCCAACGCCGCGCGGGGGGCGGCACGAGCGGATGTCAGTCGGTGAGTCGGCGCGGACCCTTGTCGGCCAGGCGGAGCGCCGCCAGGGGGTTCCGGATGAGTTCCTCCACATCTTGCGCGGTCTGCCAGAGCCAGCCGTCGGAAGCCTTCATGAGCTCGACGACCGCGTCGTCATCTCCGGATGCGTAGATGCGCTCGCAGGGATCACACAGCGTGCAGTAGCTGGCCCAGGTCGCGCCCTGTCCGTACCTGACGAATCGCACGTGTTCGGCGGCCAGAGGGTGCACCCACTCCACGATCGCGGCACTACACATCGCGCAGGAGTGGTCGCGCGCAGACGTTGGGGCACCGTCGATCCACCCCTGCGGCTCGGGCAACTTCTGGGCTCGCACCCGCGCCACGTGCACGACCTCGTCGCTGTCCTCGCCTGAGTCCACCTCGACATAGTCGGCGTTCCGAGCAGCCTCGGCAAGGAACCGGAGGGTTTATCGGCTCAGTCGGAACAACCGCGCAGCGGCAAGAGCGAATGGCCTCGGCTGCCCGCGGCATGGTCGTTGTCGGGGCTGGCGAATCCAGATCCTCTCTAGCGACGATCCTGGTATGCGAGTCGAGGTGGTAGGCACGAACTGCCCTGTGCTTGCTGGGGTGACGGTTGGCATCCAGTGTCGCGCGGAGGTCGTGGACGAGCAGCCGGCCGATGGTGGCCGTCCGCGCTGGGCCATCGATGTCGAAGTCAGGGACGGCGACTTCCGAGGACCCTACGTTCATGGCCGTCCCGGGGCACGTTTTCCTGGACCTGTCGTGGCAGACCTCCGCCACCGGCAGGTTCCGCCGGGCCAAGCTGATGCTCGACGCCGTTCCAGCGGATGTTATCGAGGCCGCCCGCGAGACAGCCCTTCGCGCCGATGTCTCCCTGACCATGTCCGACGGCGGCCCCGTATGTGCCGCTGTTCGACCACCGGCTATCACCTGGTGGGCGGCATAAGCGCGCGGCACGCCCAGCGGCAACTCGCGTGCGGTCGCACGCCCAATGGCAATACCGGACATTGGCTCCAGCTCGCAGCGCTGCCTCCCGCCTCCCTCGCGGCGTCTTTGGAGGGGTCATCACGACCGATGGCAAACGCCCAGCGGGATGAGATCGGGCATGATCGGCCCATGACGGTGCTGCTCGACGGGACCGTGCACGTGCACTACGGGTTCATCGGCTTGGCCCCCGAGGGTGAAACGCCTGACCTCATGCAAGCCCGAGCCGATCAGGTGAACGGACTCTGCGGCGGCGGGGTGCCGAGGATGCTCTCGATGATCACGGGTCTCCACACGGGCGCGATCCCCTTTCGAATTGAGCTCTACCAGCAGGAACCGGCCGTGGCTGATGGCTGGGAGGAGGTCGTCGAGGCGTCGATCGACATCCCCGAGGTCGAATCGACATCCCCGAGGTCGATATGACCTGGTGGGCCTTCGACGAAGGTGGTCCCGTCAGGTTCGAGCAGAAGGGTTCGCATCGCGCGCGGTACCACGCCTCGGGCATGGATGCTGCACATCAGGCTGATCACCGAGGCGACGACGAGCCCGAAATCGACAGGTACCTCCTGCCACTCTGGCCGACACCCATGGAGCCCGATGCAATTCTTCGGCAGACCAGCGAACACGCCGCCTATTGGCACCGAGTCGCCAAGGGCGAAATGGCCTGACACCTCTCCGACGCTGTCGTCCCACGCGAACCCGCGCGCTCCGCGGCAGTTCCGGACGGATGCGGGCTGGTTCGAAGAGGACCAACATGCTGTCTCACCCATCGGCTGATCCTGGCGCTGCGGCTCCTCCGACAGGTCGAGAGCTCACGGTAGGTCCGGTTCTGGATGCTCGGAGAGGAACTTCTGGGCTTGTACCTCGTCGACGATGTCGTTGTCGACGAGCCATTCCACGGCGCGACGCTGGGCGCGGGCGTCGCGGAAGGCGTACCAGGCCGGCAGCAGTTCCGGGTACTCCTCGTAGAGTTCGTCCTTGAACCGCCGGAACGCCCACTTCCCCCGGATCGCCCGGGCGAATCGGCGTCCTGCGCGCTCGTCGCTGATCCCGTCGGCGAAATCGGCCATGTCCTGATACCACACGTACGACGGCAGCGGATGGATCCCGATCAGGTCCACCTCGTCGAGATCGACCGGATCTTCCCCGTCGATCCCGCCGTCCTCGGTCCACAGCGAGATCTGGCCGCTGCCCGGGTCGATGAGCCAGTGATGCTCGTAGCCGTCCTGGTCCGCCAGCGCCATCGCCAGCTCTTCGAGGTCCACCGCACTCAAGTCGATCATCTTCGCTCCCGGCACACGATCGATGCCTCCTGACGCTACCGGCCATCCCGCGCTGCTTCATGGCTGGCTGCCGTAACCTCACCCAGGCCCGCCCCCGGCCCACCCCCCTCCGGCGGCCCGGCCGGGAGGCATGATGGGGCCGCATGCTCGTCGTCCGCGCCACCAAGAAGCTCCTGGACCGGCTTGGCGCGGTCACCCTGCAGGCGGGAGTAACGTCAACGACCCGGCTGGGTGACTGGTACGCCACGGTCTGGGCCTGGAAACCACAGGTCGCACTGTTCGTCAGCGAAGCGACGCTGTTCCCCGTCCTGATGCCGCTGGCCCCCTCGGCCACCCTCCTGGCCCGCTTCCCCGATCACCTCGCCCGGGCACTGGCCGTTCAGGACATACCGGAGTCGTTCGTCACCGACGAACTGTCCCGCATGGACGACGTCCGGCTGGCCAAGACCGCCAGCCGCAGCCTGCTGGGCATCGTGAACGAGTTCACCTTCCTCGCTCAGGCAGACCGCGGCCGGAACAAGGACACGGACCTGACCGCGCTGGCCCGCTGGCTCGCCTCAACCCCGTGCAGCCCCCTGTTCAAGCGGCACGGCAGCCCGGACCGAGAACTACGAGCTCTCACCGGGGCCGCCCAGCAGTAGCACCGGCCATCCGGCCGCCGTCAAGTCGTCCCTCCCGACGATGTGGCGCGACCAGAGCCATCCACCCCAGGGGTCCATGATCCGGCCGGACGAACTCACAGCCAACCATCGAAGCCCTCAAGGACACTCTCGCCAAGAACGTCCGGGTCGACGTCCGGCGGCCAGGTATCGGCGCCCTCACCAGCACGCCCGTGTGCGCACGGTGATCTCCCGCAATCCCGACGGCCACGAGGTCGGCCTCGGCGGCGCCCCGCTCGGCTGACCAGCGCGGACGCGCGTCAGCGCGCTCGGCGGCATGTCCGCGCGAGGGGGCGGGCCGCCCACCGTTGGCGCCGACGCCTGGCCCTTCTCTTCGGCGGCGGCTCAGTGATCTCACCGTCGATGGTGTTGCCGGTGTCGGCGTGACGCTGCACGATGTTGCCCTCGTCCTGGCGGAGGGTTCCATGGGCAAGTTGATCTATGCGGCCAACATCTCGCTCGACGGCTTCCTCGAGGACGAGACCGGTTCGTTCGACTGGTCCGTAACTGACGAGGACGTGCACGCGTTCTGGAACGAGCACGAGCGGCATATCGGCACGTCGCTCTATGGGCGGCGCATGTACGAGACGATGCGGGTGTGGGAGAGCGATGACTGGTTGACGAACGAGCCCGCGGTGGTCCGTGAGTACGCCGAGATCTGGCGTGACTCCGACAAGGTCGTCTACTCCTCCTCATTCGCCGACGTCTCGACCGCGCGCACCAGGATCGAGCGGCAATTCGAGCCCGAGGCGGTGCGACGGCTCAAGGAGACCTCCGGCTCGGACCTGAGCATCGGAGGCGCGGGGATCGCGGCGGAGGCCTTCCGGCATGGTCTGGTCGACGAGTGCGTGCTGCTCTTGTGCCCGGTCCTCGTGGGCGGCGGCAAGCCGGCGCTGCCTCGGGGCGTACGACTCGACCTCGAGCTGTTGGACCACCGACGATTCGACAACGGCGTGATCTACGTCCACCACGCCGTCCGATACCCCGCCTAACCTGCGGCGCCGGACAGCGGCACGAGCGGACGGCGGAACGCGGTGAGCGTATGGCCGCGCGGAACGCGGCATGTGAGTGTGCTTGGTGGAGGCCGTCGTCCTCGACGGGCAGGATGCCTTGTTCGAAGCCGCCCTGTGCGAGGTGCGACAAAGGGCGTTCATGATGCCGGTCTTCCGAGGATTGACCGTCGCGCAGGGCGCCGAGCAGGCCGCCGTGTATCTGGTGCAGGTGCGGTGGGAGACGGTGGAGGAACTGCAGGACGTCGTCGGCACCGACCGCTTCCAGCGCTGCTGGGCTCCGGTCCAACCGCTGATGCGCTCGCGCGCTGCGGGTCGACCACTTCGTCGAGCGGCCGAGCCTGAACGACCATCGTCCCGGAGTGATCACTGATCTGGCGTGGCTGCGCGACTGACGTCGGACTCCGCGCCGTTCGGACGAGACGCGGCCGGGTCGACGCCCTCGGTGAGCAGGCGGGCAGGCTGGCTGTGAGGCGTTGCCGGATCGTCTCAGCTCGCCGCTGAGTAGCCCAGCGCCTCCGACACCGCCCAACGCTCACCCTGCGTAATCGCCGGGACCATTCAGGCCATTCCACCCGACGGCCGGCTCGTCCTGGTCGGCAGGAGTGATCCAGATCCGGGGTTCCGGATCGTCGAAGTGGGAATTGGCGATCTGGTCCTCGAGGTCGACCCGATCGCCGGTCCCGCCCAGGTAGTCGCGGTAGCGGCGTGCCACCACGGCTGCCTTCTCAAGTCTGCGAGCCTTGCCCTTGGCCTGCCACCGTAGCGCCGTGCGGGCGGAGTTGATCCGCAGGCGGCCAGTGCCGGGGACTGGTGAAGCATCCGGGCGGTGGCAGTTGAGGGTGGCGTCAGGTTGGGGCCTGGATCAGTCGTCGCGAGAGCCCTCCGGCTCCTGCCCATGGACATCCTTGCTCGCGTCGAGCCATCGCTGGTGCGCCTCCCAGGCAGACTGCCTGGTCGTTCCGGTGGCACGACCGATGTCCGTCCAAGAGGCCCCTGCCGCACGCGCGAACCGCACCGTGAGCTGACGGCCATACCCGACCTTGCGCAAGACGACCTCGATGAGCGCGAGCAGCTCCAAAGCCTCCTCCGCCGACAGGGCATCTCGGAACACGCCGGGACCGGGGAGAACTTCGTCGGCGTCGAGCTCGGCTCGTGTCGTCGCCAATGATTCGCGGGTCCGCAAGGCCTCGAGCCGCGCCACGGCCGTCGCGAGTGTGTGCTCTCGTTGCAGCTGATTCGGCGTCGGCATACACCCGACAGTACGTCAGGACAGCCTGACAGGCACGGCGCCATGATCGGGCGAGCGTAGCCACCCCCAGCGCGGCAGAACCGCACACCCGCGTCGCCAGCAACGCTCCTCACGCGTGAGAGTGCGTTTCGGGGAGGGATCGCGTCGCTCCTAGAGTGACCGCAAAGTGTACAGTCTGCGGTATGGCGATGACCTTCTCCCTGACGACCGCTCGCTCTCGACTGGGCGAGCTGGTCAACCGCGCCGTCTACGGGCGAGAGCCCGTCATCATCACCGAGCA
>JBAPWU010000653.1:0-1836 GCA_049283855.1 Kineosporiaceae bacterium | reverse complement strand
GGGCCCATCGCCCCGCCCGGGCGGACCCGCCGAGCAGCGGGTCGTCGTGATGGCGACGGCAGGCAACTCCGCGGCCGTGCAGCGACGAGCCACCCGGTTGGGCATCCAGGTCACCCGCCGCCTCGGCGTCATCGACGGGTTCGCCGCCAGTGGCACCTCCGAGGCCCTCGCCCGGCTGGCGGCCACGCCCGGAGTCGTCTCGGTCTCCCCCGATCGTGCGATGTCGCCGATGTCCATCGTCCCGACCCTGGGCTACGACCCGGCCGACACCGGGTCGTTGTCGTCGACGACCCAGATCGTCGGCGCCCAGGCCGCCTGGGCCAAGGGATACACCGGGGCCGGGATCGACGTCGCGGTGATCGACACCGGCGTGGCCCCGGTGCCCGGGCTGAACGCCGCGGGCAAGGTGATCACCGGACCCGACCTGTCGTTCGACGCCCCCGGCGCCGCGACCCCGGGCCTGGACGGCTTCGGCCACGGAACGTTCATGGCCAGCCTGATCGCCGGGCGCGACGCCTCCGTCACGACCTCGGCCGCCGGGTGCACCACGTGCCTGAACTCCAGCGGATACAGCGACACCACCGCGTTCGTCGGGGTGGCTCCCGACGCCCGGATCGTCAACGTCAAGGTCGGCGCGGCGGACGGCGCAACGGACGTCTCCCAGGTGATCGCGGCCATCGACTGGGTCACCCAGCACGCCCACGACCCGGGCCTGAACATCCGCGTGCTCAACCTCAGCTTCGGCACCGACAGCACGCAGTCCTACCAGCTCGATCCCCTGGCCCAGGCCGCCGAACAGGCCTGGAAGCACGGGATCGTGGTGGTGGCCGCCGCCGGCAACGAGGGGCTCCGCGCGGGTTCGCTGGCCTCGCCGGCGTACGACCCGTACCTGCTCGCCGTCGGTGGCGACGACACCATGGGCACGCTCCCCACGAAGGACGACCGGGTGCCCGACTTCGCGCAGCACGGCACGCTGGCCAGACCGGTGGACGTGATCGCTCCGGCGACCCACCTGCTCGGTCTGCGCGTCCCCGGCTCGTTCATCGACACCCTGGCCGCGAACACGGGGCAGGTCGGTGCCCGCTTCCAGCGTGGGTCGGGCACCTCGGAGGCTGCAGCGATCGTGTCGGGCCTGGCCGCGCTGCTGGTCCAGCAGCATCCCGAGGCCACCCCGGACCAGATCAAGGCACTGATCAGGGACGGCGCCACCGAGCTGTCCCCGATCACCGATACGACGAAGCTGGACGCCATCGCCAGCTCGCTGAAGCTGACCGCGGCTCAGTACGCGACCGTGGTCGACACCATCAACATCAGCTACAGCGGCCAGGGCATCGCCACGGTGGGCACCGCGCTGGAGGCGCCGCTGCCGGTGACCAAGCAGACGGCGGCCGCCAGCACCGGGACCGGAACGCTGGAGGCCTCCCGCGGAGGTACCCACGTGGTCAACAACGGGGTCACCCTCACCGGGGAGAAGGACATCTTCGGACGGGCCTTCTCCAGCAAGGCGATGGCTGCGGCGCAGGTGTCCGGCACGGCGTGGACGGGCGGGAAGTGGAACGGCAGCCGCTGGTCCGGAGACGGCTGGTCGGGCAGCCGGTGGAGCTCGACCACCTGGGCCGGCACCGACTGGGCCGGCAGCCGGTGGAGCGGCAGCCGGTGGTCGGGAATGGCCTGGGACGGCTCGCGCTGGAGCGGCACCGGGTGGAGCGGGAGCCGCTGGTCCGGCCAGGAGTGGGCCGGGAGCCGGTGGTCCAGCTCAACCTGGAGCTGAACCGGCCGACGGGACACGACGTGGACACCGAGGCGGGGCAGCAGCGGCACAGGTCGCTGCTGCCC
>JBAPWU010000652.1:0-3646 GCA_049283855.1 Kineosporiaceae bacterium | reverse complement strand
CAGCGGGCCCGGACCGCGCGCGCCTCCCGGATCCTGGTCGAGGGCCGCCACGACGCCGAACTGGTGGAGAGGGTCTGGGGCGACGACCTGCGGGTCGAGGGCGTCGTGGTCGAGATGCTGGACGGCGTCGACGACCTGGCCGCCGCCGTCCGCGACCTGGACCCCGGGCCCGGGCGGCGGCTGGGCATCCTGGTCGACCACCTGGTCGTCGGGTCGAAGGAGTGGCACGAGGCGAGCACGGTGGCCGCCCTGCCCCGGCTCAGCGCCCACGTGCTGGTGGTCGGCCACCCCTACATCGACATCTGGCAGGCGGTGCGGCCGGAGCGGCTCGGCCTGAGCGCCTGGCCGGTGGTGCCGCGCGGCACGTCGTGGAAGCACGGGGTGCTCGACGCGCTGGGCTGGCCGCATGCCGACCAGCGCGACGTGGCTCTGGGGTGGCGGCGGATCCTGGGCACGGTGCGCAGCTACACCGACCTCGAGCCGGAGCTGCTCGGCCGGGTCGAGCAGCTCATCGACTTCGTCACATCGGACGATCAGGACAACTAGGGCCCTTCCAGCATCCGCCCCCACGCTGAGACCTTGACCGCCAGGGTCACCTCACCGTGGAGGGGGACCATGGTGCGCGTCGAGTGCCGTTGGGCCGCCTGCTCCCACATGTTCGCCGTGCTGGGGCCGCTGGCCGTACTGCTCACCGACAAGCGCCGCTCGCACTTCGCCCGCGAGCACGCCGTCGAGGCCCTGAACTTCGAGGTGTCCATGCTGGCGTACGCACTGGGCGTCGTCGTCCTGGCCTTCATCTCCCTCGGCCTGATGATGACCCCGGCCTTCCTGGCCCTGCTGGCCCTGGTCGCGCACTACGTGGTGGCCTCGACCCTGGGCGCCCGGCACGCCGCCCGCGGCGAGCCCTACCGCTACCCGTTCACCTTCCGTCTGCTGCGCGCCGACTGACCGCGTCGCCAGTCGTGGTCTGTCGTCGCCCGTCGTCGCCGGTCAGGCCTCGGCCTTGAGCGTCCGGGCCATCAGCGCCGCGGCCGCCTCACGAGCCGACAGCCCTTGGTAGAGAACACCGAACACAGCCTCGCTGATCGGCATGTCCACCTCGAACCGGCGGGCCAGGGCCATCGTGCTGCGCGCGTTGTGCACGCCTTCGGCCACCTGGCCCAGTTCGGCCACCACGTCGTCCAGGGCGCGACCCTGGCCGAGCGCCCGCCCGACCCGGTAGTTGCGGGAGAGCTCGCTGGAGCAGGTGAGCATCAGGTCACCCATGCCGGCCAGACCGGCCAGGGTGACCGGCTGGGCGCCCATGCAGACCGCAAGCCGGGTGATCTCGACCAGGCCGCGGGTGATCAGGGCGGCCCGCGCGTTGGCGCCGTAGCCGAGCCCGTCGCACATACCCGAGGCGATCGCGACCACGTTCTTCACACAGCCGGCCACCTCGATCCCCACCACGTCGTCGGTGGTGTAGAGCCGGAAGGTCGGCACGTGGAAGGCCTCCTGGACGGCGCGCCGGGCGCTCTCGTCGACCCCGGCCACGGTGACCGCGGTCGGCATGCCGCGGGCCACCTCGACCGCGAACGACGGGCCGGACAGGAAGGTCAGCCGGGGGTGCGCCTGCTCGGGCAGCACCTCGCGCAGCACCTCGCTCATGGTCTGCAGGGTGTCGACCTCGATCCCCTTGGCCGCGCAGCAGACCAGGGCGGTCTCGCTGAGGTAGGGGCGGATCTGCTCGGCGACCGCACGGGTCACGTGCGAGGGCACGACCAGGACGACGAGTTCGGCGCCACGCATGGCCTCGCCCAGGTCGGCGCAGGCCGTCAGGGTCGGGGGCAGGTCGACGTCCGGCAGGTACCGGGAGTTGCGCCCGGTGGCCGTGACGTCGTCGAGCACGCCGCGGTCGACGTCCCACAGGGTCACCGGCCAGCCCTTGGAGGCCAGCACCGCACCCAGCGCGGTGCCCCAGGAGCCCGCGCCCAGCACCGCACACCGCATCGACCGCGCCCCTCTCCGAACCGTGTGCCCTACCGTACGGCCGCGCCGGGAACGCCCGGGCCGGGCGAGGGCGTTGACAGAGGCATGAGCACGATGTTCGAGCCCGGCCAGGACCCTCGCTTCGCCCACACCGTTCCATCGGCTGCCCCGTCCTCCACCCGCCCGATGCCGCTCGCGGCCAGCACCACCGAGCGGAACTGGGCCGTCGGTGCACACCTGTCCGGGTTCATCGCAGCCTGGCTGGCCCTGGGATTCCTCGGCCCGCTGACCGTGCTGCTCGTGGCCGGCAACAGCTCCGCCTACGTCCGCCGTCACGCGATCGAGGCGGTCAACTTCAACCTCTCCGTGCTGATCTACGCCGCGGTCTCGACCGCGCTGCTGTTCGTGCTGGTCGGGTTCCTGCTGCTGCCGCTGGTCGGTCTGCTCTACGCGGTCGCCTCGGTGCTGGGGGCGGTGGCGGCCTCCCGCGGCGCCGAGTTCCGCTACCCGCTGAGCATCCGCTTCCTGAAGGCCTGACCCTCCGCCCCGCCTGAGCCGTCCCCCCACTCCTGGGCATGTGCATGCAGCGGACGCGCCCGAACACGACCTCGACCTTCCGGATCGGAGCAGTCAGCTGCAGCGCCCGGTCGAGCTGTAGATGCTCGTCCTCGACACTGATGTCGTGTCCGAGCTGATGCGGCCGCAACCTGCGGTTGCTGTGCTGTCCTGGCTCGCCCCGCACGCCCCTCGGGAACTACGCCTGACCGTCATCACGCGAGCCGAGATCCGTTACGGGATAGCCCGTCTGCCGCGGGGACAACGTCGAGCCGAGCTGCAGACGAGAGCCGACGCCCTGTTCGACGACATCGGCGAGCTGACCCTTGACTTCGATTCCCGAGCGGCGGATGTCTACGGACTCCTGGTCGCCGACCGGGAACGACAAGGCTCACCCATCTCGGTGCCTGACGCGCAGATCGCCGCCATCACGCTGACCCGTGAGGGCGAGCTCGTGACGCGCAATGTGACGGACTTCGTCGGCTGTGGTCTCGTCGCTCACGACCCGTGGGCCGGGAGCTCAGGCAGGCGGTAGGGCGCGGACGACGGTGACCCCCTGCGGTGCAGGAGTCAGGGTCGGCTCAGGGGTGCTTCAGGGGGCGGTCAGGGGCGGTCACCGATGTGCCGCCCGCCACCACAGGGCGACAGTGGAGTCATGAACGAGACCTCCTCCACCAGTAGCCCGAGCACCTCCACCTACGGCACCCCTCCTGCCGCACCGACCCTCTCCCCGGCAGCCCCCGGAATGTCGCTCGAGACCGAGCGCGGCTGGGCCGTGGGAGCGCACCTGTCCAGCTTCGTCGCGGCCTGGCTGGCCCTGGGCTTCATGGGCCCGCTGGTCATCCTGCTGACCGGGGGCACCTCGTCCCCGTTCGTCCGCCGGCATGCGGTCGAGGCGCTCAACTTCAACCTGTCCGTCCTGCTGTACGCCGCCGTCTCCGCCCTGCTGATGCTCGTGCTGGTCGGATTCCTGCTGCTGCCGATCGTCGGCCTGGTCTACCTCGTCGCCACGATCCAGGGCGCGATGGCCGCCTCGCGCGGCGAGGAGTACCGCTACCCGGTCACCATCAGGTTCATCCACTGACGACGTCCGCGCCGCCGCCGCGCCGCCGCCGGGCCGGTC
>JBAPWU010000651.1:0-5810 GCA_049283855.1 Kineosporiaceae bacterium | reverse complement strand
GTCCGGCCGATCCGGCCGATCCGACCCCGGGCGTGGCGCCGTCCACCTCGGGCTCGGCGGCCCCGGTTCCGTGGGACACCGGCGCCCTGCCCGCGCCGGCCCCGGCGAGCCTGGCGGCCTCCGGATCGGCGAAGCTGTCCATCCTGCTCGACGACGGGTTCGGGGTGCGCAGCACCTGGACCCTGACCTGCGACCCGGCCGGTGGCACCCACCCCGACCCGGCCACCGCGTGCGGGGTGCTCGGGGCCAACGGCGCGAAGGCGCTGCCGGCCCCGCCGGCGACCACGGCCTGCACCGAGCAGTACGGCGGCCCGCAGAAGGCGAAGATCACCGGCACCTGGCGGGGCAGGGCCGTGAACGCCGAGCTCAGCCTGGAGAACGGCTGCCAGATCACCCGCTGGACGGCGCTGCTCGGCCTGCTCCCGCCCGGCGGCGTCAAGCAGTAGCCGACCCGCCGCTACGGCCGGGGGGTGCCCGGGAGCAGCCGGACCACCCTGCCGTAGTCGAGCAGCCACGGCCTGCTGCCGAGCAGCCGGCTCAACGCGTGACGCGGCGTCCAGCCGAGGTGCCGGTTGCCCTGCACCAGACGGGCCAGCGCGCCGGCGATCTGGGCGACCGCGAAGGACGTGCCGGTCCACATCGCCCAGGCGTCGTCCCCGAACTCCGTCCCGCCGACCTCGTCGATCTCCCGCCCCGGCACGAAGGTGGACACCACGCCCTCGCCGACGCACGAGCAGTCCACCCAGAAGCCGTGGCTGGACCACTCCGCCGGGGCCAGGTCGGCCGTCACCGCCCCGACCGCGACCACCGACGGGAACGCGGCCGGCCAGACCGGGCGATCGTCACCGTTGTTCCCGGCGGCCGCGAGGACCAGCGCGTCGGGGTTGATCGCGAAGACCTCGTCCAGTGCGACCCGGAAGGCCAGCGGCGGCCTGTCGTCGTCCGTCTGGGTCCCCAAGGACAGGGACACGATGTCGGCGCCGTCCAGCACGGCCTGCACCATCATCGCCGCGACCTGCGTCTCGCTTCCCATCCCGTCGGTGTCCAGCGCCCGGTAGACCCTGATCTGGGCGGTGGGGCAGACCTGCTGGATCACCCCCGAGACGAAGGTGCCGTGCCCGGCCCCCAGGTCGATCCGGTCCAGGGGAGGCAGCACGTTCAGCGCGTCGCGGTTGTCGGCGGACCTGGTCAGGCCGGTCAGCCAGGCGTCCCGCCGGACCTCCTCCGCCAGACCGGTGTCCACGATGGCCACGGTCGCGGGCTCCCTCCCGGCCAGGTGCTCGGCCAGGTCGACCGGGTACCGGAGACGCCGTGAGGTCGGCTCGGGAGATCCGTCCCCCTTCATCACCGAGGGCTGCAGGACCATGACGTGGTTGGGGGCGACCCGGTGGGTTCGCGAGTCGGCCCTGAGCTGCGTCTCGAGCGCGGCCGAGGCCGCGAGCTGCCAGGTCCGGGTCGTCCTCTCCTCGGGGCGCGTGGCGGCGAACCGCTGGATCTGGAGCCGGTGGCCGAAGGGGTCGCTCTCGCTGACGTCGGCGCCGTTCACGGTGGGTGCGTCCACCGGCAGGAACTGCTCCGACAACGACACGGGGCCCTCACCGCGTGGTGCGGCGATCACCAGTTCGCCGTCGGCGCACAGCGCGGCGCCGGGGCGCTGTGGGCGCGTCGGGACGGGCACGGTGTGGTCGGGCCGCAGGCCGCGGCGCTCCCGGATCAGGTCGAGCATCGGCGGGCTCGCCTGGACGGCCCCCCGGATCGCGCCGACCTGACGGGCGACGCCGGCCCGCTCACTGCGGTCCTGGTCCTCGTCGAGGGCCGGCGTCGGGTACTCGTAGTCCTCGTCGGCGATGACCTCGAGGTCGGGCTCGTTCTCGCTCATCGGAGTTTGCTCCCTGGTCGTTCCCCATGGGCGGTGGCGCGCCCTGATTACGATTGCTGCACGTCGTCCTGCAACGCGAGCCGACACGTCGAGGCGGTGACCTGGTGCCTGCGCCCCGATCCCGGCCTGCCCGCGACGATCTGCTCGGCGAGGCCGAGCGTGTCTACGCAGGAGCCGTCTCGGACCCGGTTTCGTACACGCCGCGAGCGAATGATCTCGTGGAACGGTCACGACGGGCAGCCGATCACGAGGCCCACGTGGTGGCACTGCGGGCGCAGGCCTGGGCCGCACACTGCCTGCTCGGCAACCACACCGCCCTGCGGCACCTCGATCTCGCCGTCCGGATCGCCGTCCGGCACGGCCTGGACGAGCGGCTGGCCGAGGTCCTGGCCAGCCGGGCGGCCGTCAACCAGGAGCTGGGCCGGGTGGTCGCCGCCCACCACGATCTCGACCGTGCCGCCGCCCTGCCGGGAGGTCCGCGCCACCAGGTCCTGTTCCAGCAGGCGGTCCTGCATCACAACCAGGGCCGGCTCACGGCCGCCGAGGCGACGTATCGCCGGGTGCTGGCCGAGCCGGGGTGCCCCGACGACATCCGGGTCAAGATGTCCAACAACCTGGGTCACCTCCTGGCCGAGTGCGGGCGGCCGGGGCAGGCCCTGCACCACGTGGACGAGGCGGCAGGGGTCGCCCGCACGCTCGGGCCGGCCCTGGTTGCCGGCGTCGAGCAGACCCGGGCCTGGGTGCTGATGCAGGCCGGGCGGCTGTCCGAGAGCCTGCGTGCCTTCGAGGACGCGGAGAAGCTGTTCGACGAGTCCGGGCTGCCCACGGCGGACTTCTCCCTCGAGTACGCCGATGCCCTGGTCGATCTGCGCCTGGTGCGTGAGGCGATCGAGGTCACCGAGCGCGCGGTGGGCGAGTTCCTGCGGCACGGCGCGGGGCTGATGGCCGCCGAGGCTCAGCTGCGCCGGGCCCGCCTGTCGGCGCTGGCGGGGGATCCTGCGTCCGGCGCCCCTCATCTGGAGGATGCCCTCGCCTCCCTGCGCCGCCAGCGCCGGACGGCGTGGGTGGCCGGCGCGATGGTCACCCGGGCCGAACTGCGTCTGGCCCTCGGCACGGCCACGGCCCGGGACCTCACCGGTCTGCGCCGGGCCGCCGAGAACCTGGAACGGCTCCATCTATCCTCCGCCGTCGAGGCGAACCTGGTGCTGGGCCGACTCGCCGCATCGCTCGGCCGGCCCGCGGCCGCGCTGAGGGCCTGGCGGCGCGCCCACGACCTGACGCGAGGGACGTCGGTACTCATCCGACTGCGGGGGCGGGTGGCCGCGGCGCTGGCGGCCGACCTCGAGGGCTCACCGACAGACGTCCTGCGCCACTGCCGGGCCGGCCTCGACGACCTGGGGCGGCATCGCGCGGCGCTGTCGTCGATGGAACTGCGGGCACTGGCCTCGGGGCACGGGGAGGACCTGGGTCGCCTCGGGGCTCGGGCCCTGCTGCCGACCGGGTCGGCGCCACGCCTGCTGGCCTGGCTGGAGCGGACCCGGGCGGCCGCCCTGGTCATGGTCGACCCGCCGGCACCGGCCCGGATGCAGGAGGATCTGGCGAACCTGCGGGCGCTCGAGGTGCAGATGCGGGAGGCCCGGCGCGCCGAGGGCCGTGAGCCGCACGAGCTGCAGGTCAGGGCCGGAGCGCTGGAGGCACGGATCCGCAGGGCCTCCTGGCTGTCCTCCTCCCCCTCCCTGGGACCCGGGGCCTCGCAGGCGGTGCGCCGGCCGGCCGGACTGCGCCGGATGCTCGCCGGCGCGACCCTGGTCGAGTACACGGTCCTGGACGGCGAGGTGGTCGCCGTCGTGCTCGGACCCCGGCGGACCGGGCTGATCCGGCTCTGCCGGTACCAGGCGGTGCTCGACGAAAGGGAGGCGCTGCGTTTCGCCCTGCGCCGGCTCACCCGACCGGGGCGCCATGCCCTGTCGGCGGTCGGGGTGTCCCTGGACCGGCTGGCCGATCTGCTGGTCCGACCGCTGGGTCTGCCCCCTGACGTCCCCCTGGTGGTGGCGCCGGCCCGTGGCCTGAACGGGGTGACCTGGTCGGCCCTGCACCCGGCTCCGGTCAGCCTCGCCCCCTCTGCCGCCCTGTGGGCCCGAACCCGCGTCCAGGCGACGGACGACCGTTCCGAGGTGGTCCTGGTGGCCGGGCCCGACCTGCCGGGAGCGCTCGCCGAGGTCCGTGCCCTGGCGGCCGTGCATGCCGCCCACGGGGTCGCGGCGCGAACCCTGGTCGCCGAGCGGAGCACGGTCGACGCCGTCACCGACGAGCTGGCCGGCGCGGGGATCGCCCACCTGGCCTGCCACGGGTTCCTGCGGACGGACAACCCGGCCTTCTCGGCGCTGCACCTCGCCGACGGCCCGTTGACCGTGCACGAGCTGTCCCTGCACGGTCGGCCCGCGCACCGGATCGTGCTGGCGGCGTGTCGCTCCGGAGCCCAGATGACCTATGCGGGCGAGGAGGTGCTCGGCTTCGTCAGTGCCCTGCTGGCCCGGGGCACGGCCGGGGTGGTGGCCGCGACGGTCCCGGTGCCGGACGGCGAGAGCGTGCCGTTGATGCGGGCCCTGCACGAGCACCTGGCCCGCGGGTCCACCCTCGCCGAGGCGCTGCACGCCGCCCGTTCCTCGGCCGGGCAGTCGCCGGCGGACTTCATCGACCGCCCCGTCGACCTGATGGCGTGGTGCGCCTACACGGCCTACGGTGCAGCGTGATCGCTGCGCTGGGTGAGCGGGTGCCGCAGGTGGATGCGTCGGCGTGGGTGGCGCCGTCCGCGATGGTGGTGGGGGACGTGAGGATCGGCGCCGAGGCGAGCGTCTGGTACGGGACGGTGGTGCGGGCGGACGTCGAGGCGATCCGGATCGGGGCCGGCGCCAATCTGCAGGACGGCTGCGTGATTCACGCCGACCCCGGCTACCCCACCGACCTGGGCGCCGGGGTCGTGGTCGGGCATCGCGCCGTGCTGCACGGCTGCCGGATCGAGGACGAGGTGCTGATCGGGATCGGCGCGATCGTGATGAACGGTGCGGTGATCGGCACCGGGTCGCTGATCGGGGCGGGTGCCCTGGTCCCCGAGGGGGTGGTGATCCCGCCGCGCTCGCTGGTGCTGGGCATGCCGGGACGGGTGCTGCGGCAGACCACCGACGAGGAGCTGGAGCGGATCCGGCGCAACGCCGTGCACTATCGCGCGCTGCGCCTGGTGCACGCCGCGGCCATGGGCTGAGACGCCTCGCGCGCCGGGCCGCGCCGGGGGTTCAGCCGAGCCGGCGGACCCATTGCTCGCCGTCGGGGGCGGGCTCGGGGGTGAAGTCGACACCCCTGAGGTAGCCGCGGTGGACGGCGGTCGCCGGGCGGGCGATCAGGCGGGTGATCCCGGCCTGGGTGAAGATCGAGGCTCCCGGTCCGTAGAGCCAGGTGCCGATCCGCGAGTCGCGGTAGGCCTGCATCACATAGTCGAGGTCGACGTGCAGGTCAGCGCCGGTGCGTCGGCCCACGAGGGCACCGGCCGGCAGGCCGTCGCGGGTGAGCAGCACGGCGAACGCCTCCGGCACCGGCGCGCTGAACCCGGGCTGGGACTGGCGGATGTCCGTGGCGTGCGAGCGCAGGAAGTCGATCAGGAACGGGGCGTCGGCCGCGATCGGCACGGCTCCGAGGTCGCGCTGCCCGCCCAGCTCGCGGCGCAGGAACCACACGTTGAGGCCGGCGATCGCCGCGTTGGTGATCAGGATCGGGATCGACCCGATCAGCACGCCGTAGGCCACGAAGGTGATCGAGCCGACCAGCGAGATGACCCGCAGCCGCACCACGCTGGACATCGCCAGTGAGGCGACCACCAGGGCGGACGCCGTGTACCCGACCAGCTCGACCGGACTCGACCAGACCATCGGCGCAG
>JBAPWU010000650.1:0-26767 GCA_049283855.1 Kineosporiaceae bacterium | reverse complement strand
GCGCTGCAGCGGGCTGCAGACGACGGCGGCCAGGGGCACCGGGGCCATCCGGGCGCCGAGGCGGCGCGCCTGGTCCTGGCCCACGTCGTCCAGACCGATGCCGGGCAGCCAGCCGGCCAGCACTCCGCCGGCATTGGCGCTGGTCCGGCCGTGACGCACGAGCAGCACGGTGGGCACGCGCCGAGCCTAACCTCAGCCGCACGCTCCGAGCGGCCGCGACGTCAGGTGGCGGTGAGGGTCCCCGCGCCGAGCAGGCCGAGCAGCACCAGGCCGAGCAGCACCCGGTAGCCGATGAACACGGTGATCGGGTGCTTGGCGACGAACTGCAGCAGCCAGGCGATCGAGGCGTAGGCCACCACGAAGCTGATCAGGGTGCCCACCGCCAACGGACCCCACCCGACCACGGTGGTGTCGATGTCCTTCAGCTCGTACAGCCCGGCGCCGGTGAGGGCGGGGATCGCCAGGAAGAACGACAGGCGGGTCGAGGTCACCCGGTCGACGTCCTGGAGCAGGCCGGCGCTGATGGTCGCCCCCGACCGGGACACGCCGGGCACCAGGGCGACGCACTGCACGATCCCGATCGTGAGCACCTGACGCAGGGTCAGGTCGTCCTCGGTGACGCTCTGCCGGCTGCGCCTCTCGGCGACGTACATCACCGCGCTCCACAGGATGAGAGCGGCGGCGACCACCCACAGGCTGCGCAGCGGCCCCTTGACGAGGTCCTTGGCCACCAGGCCGACGACGACGATCGGCATCGAGCCGGCCAGGACATACCAGGCGAAGCGGTGATCGTGGGTGTTCCGTGCGGCGGGCGAGAGGAGCCCGCGGAACCAGGCGACGGCGAGGCGGGTGATGTCGCGCCAGAAGTAGAGGAACGTGGCGACGATGGCGCCGAACTGGATGATCGCGGTGAACGCGGTCACCGCCGGAGCGTCCACCGGCAGGCTCAGCGCCTTCTCGGCGATGGTCAGGTGACCGGTGCTCGAGACGGGCAGGAACTCGGTGAGGCCCTCGACGATGCCCAGAATGACGGCGTCGAGGTAGCCGAGGGTCGCGCTCACGCGGCGAGCCCGGCGGCCTCGGTGGCCTCCACGACGGTGCGCAGGGTGTTCAGGCGGTCCTCCAGGGACGTGACCGCGGGGCTCACGGTCAAGGTGGTGACGCCGGCGTCGGCGTAGGCCTGGATGCGGTCGGCGATCCGGTCCCGTTCGCCGAGCAGGGCGGTCGCGTCGATCAGCTCCACCGGCAGCGCGGCAGCGGCCTCGCGCGGCTTGTGGTCGAGGTAGAGGTCCTGAACGGCCTGCGCCGCCTCGTCGAAGCCCATCCGCCGGACCAGCGCGTTGTAGAAGTTCTGGGTGCGGCTGCCCATCCCGCCGACGTACAGCGCGGTGTAGGCGCGCAGCCGGTCGGCCGCCGCGGCGACGTCCGGCCCGATGCTCACCGGGACGGTGGGGACGACGTCGAAGCCGGCCAACGGGTCGCCGTCCGCACCTTTGCCGGCCGCCGCCCGGGCCGCGCGGATGGGGTCGAGGGAGACGGCGGCGTGCTCGGGTGAGAAGAAGATGCCCAGCCAGCCGTCGGCGATCTCCCCCGCCAGTTGCAGGTTCTTCGGGCCGACCGCGGCGAGGTAGATCGGGATGGACTCGCGCACCGGGTGCACCGTCAGCTGCAGCGCCTTGCCCGGCCCGTCGGGCAGCGGCAGGGTGAAGTGCTCCCCGCTGTACTGCACGCGGTCCCGGCGCAACGCCATCCGCACGATGTCGACGTACTCCCGGGTGCGGCCCAGCGGCTGGTCGAAGCGGACGCCGTGCCAGCCCTCGGACACCTGCGGCCCGCTGACCCCCAGCCCGAGCCGGAACCGGCCACCGGAGAGCACGTCCAGCGTGGCGGCGGTCATGGCGGTCATCGCCGGGCTGCGGGCGGGGATCTGCATGACGGCGGCGCCGATGTCGATCTGCGTGGTCTGCGCCGCCACCCAGGCCAGCACGGTGGGTGCGTCGGAGCCGTAGGCCTCCGCGGCCCAGCAGACGGCGTAGCCCAACCGGTCGGCCTCGCGGGCCAATGCCAGATTGTCGGCGTCGTTTCCGGCACCCCAGTAGCCAAGGTTCAGTCCTAGCCGCATGATGCCCGACCCTAACCGGCCGGATCGGGAATCGCCGGGTGGACGGCCACGATGCCGTAGGTTTCGGGCCGTGGAAGAGCGCGCAGTCGGTCGCAGCGGGCTCCGGGTCTCCCGGCTCGGCCTCGGCTCGCTGACCTGGGGACGGGACACCGACGAGCACGAGGCAGCCGATCAGCTGGTGACCTTCGTCGAGGCCGGTGGCACCCTGCTGGACACGGCGGCGTCCTATGGTGACGGCGCCGCCGAGGCCCTGATCGGCAAGCTGCTGGGCTCGGTCGTGTCCCGCGACGAAGTGGTCCTGTGTACCAAGGCCGGTGCCTCGCGGGCGGCTGGAGGGCCGCGCACCGACCCGTCCCGCCGGACGATGCTCGCCGATCTCGAGGGGTCGCTGCGCCGCCTGGGCACCGACCATGTGGACCTGTGGCTGGTGCGGGGCTGGAGCGACGGCGTGCCGATCGAGGAGACCCTGGCCACGCTGGGCTCCGCGGTCGGCTCGGGCAAGGCCCGCTACGTCGGGGTGTCCAACTACACCGGGTGGCAGACCGCCCAGGCTGCCGTGGTCGGCCGCCTCGGGGGTCTGGGCGGTGGCGGCCCGGTCGACGTGATCGCGGTCCAGGCGGAGTACTCGCTGGTCCAGCGCGAGCCCGAGCGTGAACTCGTGCCCGCCGCCCGTGCCCTCGGGCTCGGCGTCCTGGCCTGGTCCCCCCTCGGGCGTGGTGTGCTCACCGGCAAGTACCGCACCGGGACCCCGGCCGATTCGCGGGCCGCCTCACCCCACCTGTCGGGCTTCGTCGGCGCCTACCTGGACGCGCACTCGCGACGGGTGGTCGATGCGGTCGCCACGGCGGCGGAGGGGCTGGGCTGCGCTCCGCTCGAGGTGGCGCTGGCCTGGGCACGCGAGCGCCCGGGGGTGGCCTCGGTGTTGCTCGGCGCCCGGACGGCCGCCCAATTGCGTGCCTCGCTCACCAGCGAGGACCTCGACCTTCCGGCCGAGATCCGCGGGGCGCTGGACGAGGTCTCCGCCCTGTGAGCCTCGTCCCTCCGGGGAGCATCTGACGCTAGAGAACGTCGGCGTCCTCGAGGTCGATCTCCTCGATCTCCTCCAGGTCGTCGTCCTCGTCCTCCGCGTCCTCGTCGAGGTCGTCCTCGTCGTCCGCGTCGTCGTCCTCGAGGTCGTCGGCATCCTCCGCGTCGTCGTACAGGACGAACGGAGTGACCTCGTCGTAGGCGGTGTAGAGGGCCTCGTCGTAGGTCTCGAAGGCGTCGGCCAGGGTCTGGTAGGCCGACACCACCGAGGGATCGGCTTCACCCTGTCGTCGGCTCGCGGCCTGAAGGTGCGCCTCGAGGGCCGCCAGGAGGCGGTCGAGCG
The DNA here is from genome assembly GCA_049283855.1 of Kineosporiaceae bacterium. Classification (GTDB taxonomy): domain Bacteria; phylum Actinomycetota; class Actinomycetes; order Actinomycetales; family Kineosporiaceae; genus JADJPO01. The sequence continues at coordinate 23,276 of JBAPWU010000650.1, read as the reverse complement.
CGGCGCGCGGATCCGTCGTCATGGCACGACCGTAGCGGTTCGTGGTGACATTGGCGTGATGACGCAGCCCGCCCTCTTCCCAGTGGACTCGCCGCCCGAGGATCTCCCGGCCGGGAGCGGGGAGTTCGAGTACCGCATGGTTCTGATCCCTCGCCTGGTCACGCGCTCACAGGCGCAACGGATGCTCGCGGATCTCGCCGAACAGGGCCACTGGGAGATCGCTGTCGTGCGGCTGTACCTCGGCGGGGCGCGCCGGGTCTGGCTGCGGCGGCGGATCATCCGTGTCGTCCGGACTGCCTGAAACGTGAACACGTGGGCGCTGGAGCCCGGGCGCTTTGGGTCACCGGCGCTGACGGTCCAGACTCAGGGGTAGGACGGGTTGCGGTCCCCTCGACCGTGACCCTCGAGCAGTGGGAGGCCGCGTCGTGGGCAGTTGGGCAACTGTGGACGGGAACGAGGCCGCGGCGCGGGTCGCCCACGCACTCAGCGAGGTCGCCGCGATCTACCCGATCACTCCCTCCTCCCCCATGGGCGAGCTCGCCGACGCCTGGAGCGCGGCCAGGCGCCCCAACCTCTGGGGCTGCGTGCCGGAGATCATCGAGATGCAGTCCGAGGCCGGGGCGGCAGGAGCGCTGCACGGCATCGTCACCAAGGGCGTGCTGGGAACCACATTCACCGCCTCACAGGGCCTGCTCCTGATGCTGCCCAACATGTACAAGATCGCCGGTGAGCTCACCCCGACGGTGATCCATGTCGCGGCGCGGACCGTGGCCACCCACGCGCTCAGCATCTTCGGCGACCACTCGGACGTGATGTCGGCCCGGATGACCGGCTGGGCGCTGCTGTGCGCCTCGAGCGTGCAGGAGGCCCAGGACTTCGCGCTGATCGCCCACGCGGCCACCCTGCGCTCGCGGGTTCCGTTCGTGCACTTCTTCGACGGATTCCGCACCTCGCACGAGGTCGACACGATCGAACTGCTCACCGACGACGACCTGCGCGCGCTGATCCGGGAGCAGGACGTGCTCGCCCACCGCGCCCGGGGGCTGACCCCCGACGCGCCCGTCCTGCGCGGTGCGGCGGAGAACCCGGACACCTTCTTCCAGTCCCGCGAGGCCGCCAACCCGTTCCACAACGCCGTGCCGGCGATCGTCCAGGAGGCCTTCGACGAGTTGCGCGAGCGCACCGGGAGGGCCTACCGGCTGGTCGACTACGCCGGGGCGCCGGACGCCGAACGGGTGGTCGTGGTGATGGGTTCGGCCGCCGGTGCGCTGGCCGAGACCGTCGAGGAGCTCAACCGCCGCGGCGAGAGGGTCGGCCTGGTCACGATCCGCCTGTACCGGCCGTTCCCGGCCGAGGAGTTCGTCGCCGCTCTGCCCGCCTCGGTGCGCGGCATCGCCGTGCTGGACCGCACGAAGGAGCCGGGCGCCCCCGCCGAGCCACTGCACTCCGATGTGCTCACCGCGCTCGCCGAGTACGGCGCGGATCACCCCACCGCGGTCCGGCCCTTGGTGATCGGCGGCCGGTACGGCCTGTCCAGCAAGGAGTTCACGCCCGCGATGGCCAAGGCGGTGCTGGACGAGCTGACCGCGCCAGTGCCCAGGCGCCGGTTCACGGTCGGCATCGTGGACGACGTCACGCACCTGTCCCTGCCGGTCGACGCGAGCTTCCGGGTGCCCACCGACGCGCTGAGCGCGGTGTTCTACGGCCTCGGCTCGGACGGCACCGTGGGGGCGAGCAAGAACTCGGTGAAGATCATCGCCGGGGAGCCGGGGACGCACGCCCAGGGGTACTTCGTCTACGACTCGCGCAAGTCCGGGGCGGTCACCGTCTCCCACCTGCGGTTCGGCTCCTCGCCGATCCGCTCGACCTACCTGGCGCAGGACGCCGACTTCGTCGCCGTCCACCACTTCGACCTGATGGGCTCGATGCAGACCATCGACAGCGCCAAGCCCGGCGCGACCGTGTTGATCAATTCGCCCTACCCTGCCGCCGAGACCTGGGACCGCCTGCCGGTCGAGGTCCAGGCGCAGATCATCGACAAGCAGCTCATCACCTGGGTGATCGACGCCGGAGCCGTGGCGCACCAGGCCGGCCTCGGCAAGCGGATCAACACGGTGATGCAGCCGTGCTTCTTCTACCTCTCCGGGGTGGTGCCACAGGGCGAGGCGATCGCCAAGATCAAGAAAGCGGTCGAGGCCACCTATGGCAGGCGCGGTCGCACCGTGGTGGACCGCAACTTCGCGGCGATCGACGCCGCCATCGCCTCGCTGGTGAGACTGGAGGTGCCGGCGAGCGCCGACGGGCAGGTGCACCGGATGCCCCCGATGCCGCCGGCCGCGCCCGACTTCGTGCGCAGGGTCACCGCCGCGATGCTGGCCGGACAGGGCGACCTGTTGCCGGTGAGCGCCCTGCCCGTTGACGGCACCTGGCCGACGGGCACCTCGAGGTGGGAGAAGCGCGCGATCGCCGAGGAGATCCCGATCTGGGACCCGAGCATCTGCATCGACTGCGGCAAGTGCGCGATCACCTGCCCGCACACGGCGATCCGGATCAAGATCTGCCCGGAGAGCGACCTCGAGGGCGCGCCGGAGACCCTGCAGTCGAAGAAGTACAACGACCGTGCGCTGAAGGACCACCGGCTGATCGTGCAGGTGGCCCCGGACGACTGCACCGGCTGCGGGATCTGCGTGGACATCTGCCCCGCCCGGAGCAAGACCGAGGTCAAGCACAAGTCGATCAACATGGAGCCGGCTCGCGCGCACCGCGACGTCGAGCGCGCCAACTACGAGTTCTTCCTCAGCATCCCCGAGGTGCCGCGCGACGCCGTCCGTCACGACCAGGTGAAGGGGGTCGCCCAGCTGGAGCCGCTGTTCGAGTTCTCCCTCGCCTGTTCCGGCTGCGGGGAGACGCCCTACATCAAGACCCTGACCCAGTTGTTCGGCGACCGGATGATCGTGGCCAACGCGACCGGGTGTTCCTCGATCTTCGGCGGCAACCTGCCCACAGCCCCCTACACGACGAACGCCGCCGGGCGCGGCCCGGCGTGGTCGAACTCGCTGTTCGAGGACAACGCCGAGTTCGGCCTCGGCATGCGCCTGGCCTGGGAGAACCAGCACGCCGAGGCCAAGCGCTACCTGGTGGCGCTGCGCGATCACCTGGACGGCGCGCTGGTCGAGGCGATCCTGACCGCCGACCAGGGCACCGAAGGTGGTCTGCAGGCCCAGCGGGAGCGGGTGGCGGCGCTGAGGGCCGCGCTGGTCGCCGTCCCGGATTCGGGCCCCAAGGCGGCGCTGCTCAGCCTGGCCGACGAACTGGTGGACAAGGCGGTCTGGATCATCGGCGGGGACGGCTGGGCCTACGACATCGGCTACGGCGGCCTGGACCACGTGCTCGGCAGCGGCCGGAACGTCAACGTCCTGGTGCTGGACACCGAGGTCTACTCCAACACCGGCGGGCAGGCGTCGAAGGCGACCCCGCGCGGGGCGACGGCCAAGTTCGCGGCGTCCGGCAAGGGCGGCCCGAAGAAGGATCTGGGCATGATCGCCCAGGCCTACGGGAACGTGTACGTCGCCCAGTTGGCGATCGGGGCCAACCAGCAGCAGACCGTGCGCGCGATGCTCGAGGCGCAGGCCTGGGACGGACCGTCGATCCTGATCGCCTACAGCACGTGCATCGCCCACGGGATCGAGATGTCCACCTCGATGACCCACCAGGAGGCGGCGGTGTCCAGCGGCTACTGGCCGCTGTACCGGTTCCGCCCGGGGGGCACGGGTACCACTCCGCTGCACCTGGACAGCAAGGCGCCGACCACCCGGGTGAAGGACTTCATGATGGCCGAGACCCGGTTCTCGATGCTTGCCCGGGCCAACCCGGCGCGGGCCGAGAAGCTGGCCGCGCTCGCCCAGGCCGACGTGGACGAACGATGGCACTACTACTCCCAGGTGGCCGGGATCGAGCGGGCGCTGCCCGATGACGCCGTGGCCGACGCCGCGTCGGCCGCCGCCGAGGAAGCCGCCGCCGAAGGAGACCGGTCATGAGCGATCCCAGGCTGGCTACGAGGTACCTGGGCCTGGCGCTGACTGGCCCGATCATCGCCTCGGCCGGGCCGCTCACGGGCCGGATCGACACCCTGCGCCGGCTCGAGGCCGCCGGCGCCGCGGCCGTGGTGCTGCCGTCGCTGTTCGAGGAGGAGGTGATCGCCGAGGAGCTGCACCTGTCGGACATGATCGATGCCGGTGAGGACTTCGCCGAGTTCGCCGGCGGGGTGCTTCCCGAGATGGACCTGCCCGACCTCGGGCCCGGCCGGCACCTGAAGCTGCTCGAGCAGGCCAAGGAGGCGCTGTCGGTCCCGGTGATCGCCAGCCTGAACGCGACCCACAGCGGCTCGTGGGAGCGCTACGCCACCTTGATGGTGGACGCCGGTGCCGACGCCATCGAGCTCAATCTCTACGCCGTCGCGGCGGACCCGGCCGAGTCGGCCGCCGAGGTCGAGGCGCGGGCGCTGGACGTGATCGCCGAGGTGAAGTCGTCGATCTCGGTGCCGCTGGCGGTGAAGCTGTCGCCGTTCTACTCCTCGCTGGCCCATTTCGCCGCGGCGGCGATCGGGCGTGGGGCCGACGGCCTGGTGCTCTTCAACCGCTTCTACGCCCCCGACATCGACCTGTCGGTGCTGGACGTCGTGCCCAGGGTGGACCTGTCGAGCTCGGCGGATCTGCGGCTCCCGCTGCGCTGGCTGGGAATCCTGCGCGCCCAGCTGCCCGAGGCGGGCCTGGCCTGCTCCTCCGGGGTGCACACCGGGGCGGACGCGATCAAGGCGCTGCTGGTCGGGGCGGACGTCGCCTGCACCACCGCATCGGTGCTGCACCACGGCCCGGAACACCTCGCGACGATGCTGACGCAGCTGCGCGAGTGTTTGGCCGAGCACGACTACGACAGCGTCGACCAGCTGCGCGCGAGCATGAGCGCCGCCTCGGTGGCGGACCCGTCGGCGTTCGAGCGCAGCCAGTACATGGCCATCGTCACCTCCATGCGCGACCGCATCTGACCCGCCGCCGCCCCAGCCTGCGGTCTTTCAGGCGAGGTCGATGAAGCGGGCCAGGACCCGGGTGCCGAAGCGGAGGGCGTCGACCGGGACCCGCTCGTCGACGCCGTGGAACATGCCGGAGAAGTCCAGATCGGCCGGCAGACGCAGCGGGGCGAAGCCGTACCCGGTGATGCCCAGCGCGGCGAAGCTCTTGTTGTCGGTGCCTCCGGACAGGCAGTACGGCAGGACGGCGCAACCGGGGTCCTCGTCCCGCAGCGCGGTCGTCATGGCCTCGACCAGGGGGCCCTCGAAGGGCACCTCCAGCGAGATCGCGTCCTTGACCGTTTCGACGTCGACTCCCGCCCCGGCCAGTTCGCGGATCGTGGCCAGCAGGTCCTCGAGGCGCCGTCCGGGCAGGAAGCGGCAGTCGAGCAGGGCACTCGCCGTGCCGGGGATGACGTTCTGCTTGTACCCGGCCTCGAGCACGGTGGGGTTGGCGGTGCTCTGCAGCGTGGCCCCGACCCATCGAGCCGTCGTGCCCAGAACCGCGACCAGGGCGTCGGGGTCGTCGGCGGGCAGCGCCGTGCCGGTGATCTCCTCGACGCCGGCCAGGAAGGCGCGCACGGTCGGGGTGACCTCGATCGGCCAGGGGTGGGAGCCGATCCGGGCGACCGCGGCGGCGAGGCGGGTGACCGCGTTGTCGTCGTTGATCTGGGATCCGTGCCCGGCCCGGCCGTGGGCGACCAGGCGCAGCCAGGCGATCCCCTTCTCGGCGGTCTGCACCAGGTAGGCGCGCCGTCCGGCCAGCTCGATCGAGAACCCACCGACCTCGCTGACGGCCTCGGAGACGCCCTCGAAGAGGTCGCGGTGGTGGGTGACCAGGTAGCCGGCGCCGTACTCTCCACCGGCCTCCTCGTCGGCCGGGAAGGCCACCACCAGATCACGCGGTGGCTTGCGCCCGGTGCGGGCGAACCCGCGCACCGTGGCCAGGATCATCGCGTCCATGTCCTTCATGTCGACGGCGCCGCGGCCCCAGATGCAGCCGTCGCGGAGCTCGGCCGAGAAGGGATCGACCTGCCAGTCGGCAGCCTGGGCGGGGACGACGTCCAGGTGGCCGTGCAGCAGCAGCGCCGGCCGGCTGGCGTCGGCTCCCTCGAGCCGGGTGACCACGTTGGCCCGGCCGGGGGCGGACTCGATGATCGTCGACTCGAGGCCGACCTCGGCGAGGCGCTCGGCGACCAGTTCGGCGGCCTTGCGCTCCCCCGGGCCGGTGTTGTCGCCGTAGTTGGAGGTGTCGATCCGGATCAGCTCACGGCAGAGGTCGACCACCTCGTCCTCGGCCGAGTGGGGGGCTGGCTGGCTCATCGGAGCCTCCTTCACGATCGCCGGTCGATCCGGCCACGCTAGCCCGCCACAGCGGTTCGGGGGGCCCCTGGCCTGCGTGCTAACCTCGTCTGCGCCTGAGGCCACCTCACCGGTGGTGGTCAGGACACCTTGTCCGGGTGGCGGAATTGGCAGACGCGCTAGCTTGAGGTGCTAGTGCCCTTAGGGGCATGGGGGTTCAAGTCCCCCCTCGGACACAACTACCCCATGAGCGACGGTGGACCGTCGCGGTCGGGAGGGGCAGGGCTCAGCGCCCGTCCGGTATGGCTGCAGATGACCGTGGTTTTCGCCTTCCCGGAGCAGGGCCGGGACTTTGTCCGGCGTGACTCGCGGCTCCATTGCTGCACCCGGATCCGTCCGCCATCGTCGCCACGCCGGTGCTCGACGTGCTGACGGTTCCAGACCTGTCGGCCGGTGTAGCGGGGTTGGCCACGATCGCCCGGACAGCCTGCACGCTCCAGCGGTCGCCGCGGCGGTGCGTGTTGCGACCAGGTTCGGCCGCGGACGGGCACGCCGCGCTCGTTCAGTTCGCGGGCGATGCCGGCCAGGCTGCGGCTGGTCAGCCGCTGAGCGAAGATCCACTGAACGTGTGGCGCGGTCGCGGGGTCGGGGTCGAGCCGCTGAAGGCGGCGTCCCCAGCTGCATGGGGCGGCGTTGGGGTGGGGCCCGGCGTCCACCAGCCGGTACCCGTACGGAGGACGTCCGGGACCGGACGTTCCGGACCAAGAGCAGCGAGGAACTGACCGGGCTGCACATCACCCTGGAATGGGCACGGGCTGCTGGGCTGATCCGCAGCCGGGGCAACACGCTCGTGACTGTCAAGAAGCACGCCGGGCTGGTTGACCGGCCTACCGACCTCCTGACCCGGATGGTCACGGTGCTCGGCGACCTCGAGCCGGCGGTGTGCCCTTCGGGATGGGGCCAGTCGATCCTCCACGACGACTTCCCGGCCGGTGTCCAGCTATTGCTGACCACTATGGATCTCCACCCGGACGGCGTGGACGTGGCGGCCGTCGTCGACCAGCTGGGGGCCAGGCTGTCACCGCTGTACCGGACGGATGAGCTCACCGACCTGCAACTGGACGGCTGGCGCCGCTGCCTGGCTCGCGACGTCTGGCTCACCGTCGAACTCCTCGCCGAGACCGGGCTGGTTGCCGGCGGCAATAGCGAGGACGGCGACCTCGTCCCCGCTCATCCGGTCCACCAGCCCAACGCCGCAGCCCAGCCTTCGCCAACTCGGACCAACACACTCACTAATCCGAGTTATGGTTCTATAGTCAGACTATAGTGGACGCAGATCTGACGTTGAAGGGCAGGTAGGACCCATGAACGACACGACGTCCACGCTCGACTGGCCGGCGCACCGGCGCGAGGTCCGTCCGTGGCGTCAACTTCACCGGGCGGGCACCCGGGACGACCGGACCCTGCGGGAGATCAGCGTCTCCCTCCCGCCCTTCATCGCCGATCGCACCCTCTCGCTCGACAGCTCCCTGGCCGCCGACCTCGAGACCGCGATGCGCCAGATCACCGCGCTGGACGCCGCCCACGACAGCACGCTGCGGGCCCTCGGCCTCCTGCTGCTGCGCACCGAGTCCGTCGCCTCATCCAAGATCGAATCAGTGGAGGCCAGCCTCGACGACTACGCCTGTGCCCTGCACGGCATCCGCGCCAACGCCTCTGCCGTGTCAATGGCCGCCGCGACGGCCGCGCTTGACTCCATGATCCACAATGTGTCGCCCGGACGACCGATCACCCTCGACGACATCATCACCGCGCACGCTCTCCTCATGGCCGACGAGCACTCCGAAGCCCACTACGCCGGCCGACTGCGCGACATGCAGAACTGGATCGGCGGCAGCGACCACTCCCCCCGCGCCGCACTGTACGTCCCGCCACCGCCCGACACCGTGCCCACCTACATGACCGACCTGCTGGCCTTCGCCAACCGCGACGACATGCCCGCCCTGGCCCAAGCCGCAATCGCGCACGCCCAGTTCGAATCCATCCACCCCTTCACCGACGGCAACGGCCGGATCGGGCGAGCCCTGATCAACACCATCCTGCGCCGACGGCGAGCGACCACCCACATCGTCGTCCCGCTCGCCTCGGCGTTGGTGGCCCACCGGGAGCGCTACTTCGAACTGCTGGGTGCCTACCGGGACGGGCAGGTCGGCCCGCTGCTGGCGTCCTTCGCGCGCGCGTGCCGTACCGCTGCCGCCGAGGCCGCAACGACCGCGACCCGGCTGAGCGAGATCCCCTCCGAATGGAGGTCCCTGGCCGGGCCGGTCCGGGCCGGCAGCGCCGCCGCCAAACTCCTCGATCTCCTCCCCACCCAGCCGATCGTCTCCTCCGAGGATGCCTGCTCCGGAGTCGACGCACCCCGCAGCAGCGTCTTCGCCGCCATCAGCCGACTGCACGACGCCGGCGTCCTGCGCCCGCTGACCGCCCGCAAACGAGACCAGGTCTGGGGCGCCGGCGCCATCCTCGACGAACTCGACGACCTGAGCCTGCGCATCGCTCACGCCAGTCAGTGAGAGCGCCTCCTCTCGGAAGGCATTGATGACCCCACGACGTTGCCCGGCATCGACACCCTCGAACCGAACGCGCGTCGCGCGTGTGCGCGATCGGGCGGGGTGAGCGCGGGCCGTGGTCCCGGGCGGTGTCGCCAGGACCACATGATCGGGCACCCCGACGTCTCGGCGCCGGTGTCACGATCAGGTGGTGACCGATCGGACGACGGAACACGTGCCGCAGGGCCGGCTCGTGCTGGGGCTCGGCGCCCTCGGAGTGGTGTTCGGCGACATCGGTACCAGTCCGCTGTACGCCATGCAGACCCTGTTCCACATCGACAACGGGGCCGTTCGGGTGACGCCGACCGACGTCTACGGCGTCATCTCGCTGATCTTCTGGTCGATCACGGCGGTGGTCACGGTCAAGTACGTCATCTTCGTGCTGCAGGCGGACAATGACGGTGAGGGCGGCGTACTGGCGCTCGCCGCGCTGGCCCGGCGCACCGTGCGGCCCGGGGGCAAGCGGTTCACCCTCGTCATGCTTCTGGGTGTCGTCGGTGCGGCGCTGTTCTACGGCGACAGTGTGATCACTCCAGCTATCTCAGTCATGTCGGCGGTCGAGGGGCTGGCCGTGCCGGCGCCGGAGCTGACGGGCGTCGTCGTCCCGCTCGGGGCGGCGATCATCACGGGGCTGTTCCTCGTCCAGCGGTTCGGGACGCACCTGGTCGGGCGGCTCTTCGGCCCGATCATGGTGGTGTGGTTCGCCGTCCTCGGCCTGATGGGACTCGGGGAGATCGCCCGGGACCCGCACATCGTGCTCGCCCTGCTGCCCACCTACGCGTTCGCCTTCATCGTTCAGGACCCAATCATCGCCTTCGTCGCCATGGGTGCCGTCGTCCTGTCGATCACGGGCGCCGAGGCTCTGTACGCGGACATGGGCCACTTCGGCCGCAGCCCCATCCGGCGCGCCTGGTTCGCCGTGGTGTTCCCGTGTCTGACCCTGAACTACCTCGGGCAGGGCAGCCTGGTGTTGCGGGACCCGGCGGCGATCGAGAGCCCGTTCTTCCATCTGGCCCCGACCTGGGGCCAGGTACCTCTGGTCGTGCTCGCGACCGTGGCGACGGTCATCGCCTCGCAGGCCGTCATCTCCGGCGCCTACTCGGTGTCGCGCCAGGCGGAGCGTCTGGGGTACCTGCCCCGGCTGACGGTGCAGCACACGTCCGAGCACGAGCAGGGTCAGATCTACGCCCCGGCCATCAACTGGACCGTGTACGCCGGCGTCATCGTGCTGCTCGTGGCGTTCCAGTCGTCCACCCGGCTGGCGACGGCCTACGGCCTCGCCGTGACCGGCACGTTCCTTGTCACCACGACGCTGCTGCTCGTGTACGCCGAGTCGGCCTGGCACTGGTCGTGGCAACGACTCGTGCTGGTCGGCGCCCCGATGTACTTCTTCGAGCTGTCGTTCTTCGGCGCGAACCTGACCAAGGTCTTCCACGGCGGCTGGCTGCCGCTGCTCATCGCGCTCACCGTGGCGACCGTCATGCTCACCTGGAAGCGCGGGCGCGTCCTCGTCACGAGCCGGCGGGCCCAGCTCGAGGGCTCGATCGAGTCCCTCATCAGCTGGCTGCACACCGCTCCGGTGATGAGGGTCGCCGGGACGGCGGTCTTCCTCCACCCGGACAGGATTACCGCGCCCCTGGCCTTCCGCGAGAACGCGAGCTTCAACCACATCGTCCACGAGCGGGTGTTCATCGTGAGCACAAGCTCCGAGAACCTGCCGCACGTGCCCGAGGACGAGCGGATCGTCGTCAACCAGATCGGCGACCCCCGCGACGGGATCACGCACCTGACGCTGCGGTTCGGATTCTCCGACGACCAGGACGTACCCGCCGCCCTGCGGATCGCCCAGGCCCAGGGCCAGGACATCGACCCCGACACGGCGTTCTACTTCCTGTCGAAGATCACCGTCCAACGGGGCGTGGAGACCGGCGGCATGAGCAGATGGCGCAAGCGCCTCTTCATCGGGCTCAACCACAACGCCGCCGACCCGGCCGTCTACTTCTGCCTGCCCGACGACCGCACCGTGGTGATGGGGGCCCACCTCGCGCTCTGACCCTGGTACCAGGCACGATGGCAGCTCAGGCGCCGATCAGCCACGGTCACGGGACGTCGAGACGCTCCCTCCCGACAGATGGAGACAGCCAGAATATGGCCACGAGGACGGACACCCAGGTGCCGGCACTGCACGTGGCCGACAGCCACGATCTGATCCGCGTGCACGGCGCGCGCGAGAACAACTTGAAGGACGTCAGCATCGAGATCCCGAAGCGTCGGCTGACGGTGTTCACCGGCGTCTCCGGCTCGGGCAAGAGCTCGTTGGTGTTCGACACGATCGCCGCGGAGTCGCAGCGGATGATCAACGAGACCTACAGCGCCTTCGTGCAGGGTTTCATGCCGACGCTGGCACGGCCCGAGGTCGACGTCCTCGACGGGCTGACGACCGCGATCATCGTCGACCAGGAGCGGATGGGGGCCAACGCCCGCTCCACCGTCGGCACCGCCACCGACACCGGCGCGATGCTGCGGATCCTGTTCAGCCGCCTCGGGAAGCCGCACATCGGCTCGGCCCAGGCGTTCTCCTTCAACGTCGCCTCGATCAGCGGATCGGGCGCCGTCACCATCGAGCGCGGCGGTAGCCCGACCAAGGAGAGGCGCAGCTTCAGCATCACCGGTGGCATGTGTCCGCGATGCGAGGGCCGGGGCTCGGTCACCGACTTCGACCTGACCCAGTTGTACGACGACAGCAAATCGCTCAACGAGGGTGCGCTCACGATCCCCGGCTACAGCGTCGACGGCTGGTACGGCCGCATCTTCAGCGGTTGCGGGTTCTTCGACCCGGACAAGCCGATCCGTAGGTTCACCAAGCGAGAGCTCCAGGACCTGCTGCACAAGGGACCGACCAAGATCAAGGTCGACGGCATCAACCTGACGTACGAGGGCCTGATCCCCCGGATCCAGAAGTCGTTCCTGTCCAAGGACGTCGAGGCGATGCAGCCGCACATCCGCGCCTTCGTGGAGCGGGTGGTGACCTTCACCGTCTGCCCCGACTGCGGCGGCACCCGGCTCAGCGAGACGGCCCGGTCCTCGAAGATCGACGGGATCAACATCGCGGACGCCTGCGCGCTGCAGATCAGCGACCTCGCCGGGTGGGTGCGCGGGCTGGACGAACCGTCGGTGGCGCCGCTGCTGACGGCGCTGAGGCACACGCTCGACTCGTTCGTGGAGATCGGGCTGGGCTACCTCTCGCTCGACCGGCCGTCGGGCACGCTCTCGGGCGGGGAGGCACAACGCGTCAAGATGATCCGCCATCTCGGCTCCTCGCTCACCGACGTCACCTACGTCTTCGACGAGCCCACGATCGGACTGCACCCGCACGACATCCAGCGGATGAACGACCTGCTGCTGCGGCTGCGCGACAAGGGCAACACGGTGCTGGTCGTGGAGCACAAGCCGGAGGCGATCGCGATCGCCGACCACGTCGTCGATCTCGGACCCGGCGCCGGAACGGCGGGCGGCACCGTCTGCTTCGAGGGCACCGTGGAGGGGCTGCGGGCCAGTGGCACCCTGACCGGGCGGCATCTGGACGACCGGGCCGCCGTGAAGCCATCGGTGCGGACACCGTCGGGAGTGCTGGCGGTGCGCGGCGCCAGCACCCACAACCTGCGCGAGGTCGACGTCGACATCCCGCTCGGCGTGCTGGTCGTCGTGACCGGGGTGGCCGGGTCGGGCAAGAGCTCACTGATCCACGGCTCGGTGTCCGGGCGGGACGGGGTGGTGTCGGTCGACCAGACCCCGATCCGCGGTTCGCGGCGAAGCAATCCGGCGACGTACACCGGCATGCTCGACCCGATCCGCAAGGCGTTCGCGAAGGCCAACGGCGTGAAGCCGGCGCTGTTCAGCGCCAACTCCGAGGGCGCCTGCCCCACCTGCAACGGCGCCGGGGTCGTCTACACCGACCTGGCGATGATGGCCGGCGTCGCCACGACCTGTGAGGAGTGTGAGGGGAAGCGGTTCCAGGCATCGGTGCTGGAGCACCACCTGGGCGGCCGCGACATCACCCAGGTGCTCGCGATGCCGGTGACCGAGGCCGAGGAGTTCTTCGGCGCCGGCGAGGCGCGCACCCCGGCCGCGCACGCCGTCCTGGCCCGGCTCGCCGACGTCGGGCTCGGCTACCTGACCCTCGGCCAGCCGCTCACCACGTTGTCCGGCGGCGAGCGGCAGCGGCTCAAGCTGGCCACCCGCATGGCCGACAAGGGCGACGTCTACGTCCTGGACGAGCCGACCACCGGCCTCCACCTCGCCGACGTCGAGCAGTTGCTCGGCCTGCTCGACCGGCTCGTGGACTCCGGCAGGTCGGTCATCGTCATCGCGCACCACCAGGCGGTCATGGCGCACGCCGACTGGATCATCGACCTCGGCCCAGGCGCCGGTCACGACGGCGGGCGAATCGTCTTCGAGGGCACGCCCGCCGACCTCGTCGCCGCCCGTTCCACCCTCACCGGCGAGCACCTCGCGGCCTACGTCGGCGCCTGACCGGGGCCCGAGGGATCCAGCCGGCGCCGACGCCCCGTGCGGGCGGTGACGGCCTCAGCGAGCCGCGGGCAGAGTGAGGGTGAAGCTGGCGCCACGACCGGGACCGTCGCTGTGCGCGGTCAGCGAGCCGCCGTGGGCCTCGGCGATCGCTCGGGCGATGGTGAGGCCGAGCCCCGAGCCGCTGCCGGGGGCCGCCTGGGAGCCTCGGTGGAAGCGTTCGAAGAGCAGCGCGTCCTGGTCTGGGACGAATCCCTCGCCCGTGTCGGCGACGGTCACTCGAACCTGGGTCGGGCGCTGGGATTCCTCGGATTTCAGGGTGACCGTGACCCGGCCACCGGTCGGGGTGTGTCGCAGGGCGTTGTCGAGCAGGTTGGTGAGGGCCTCGGCGATGCGGTCGTCATCGATGCGCACCGGGGGCAGGGACGTGGCCTCCTCCGCCGTCACCGCCACGCCGTGAGCCCGGTAACGGCCCTGGACGGCCGCGATGCACCGCTCGACCACCGTCGCCAGCGGCTGGAGACGGGGGTGCAGCACGAGTTGGCGTTCCTCGGCCCGCGAGACCTTCTCCAGGTCCTCCACGAGTCGGCTCAGTCGCGCCGTCTGGTCGGCCAGCACGGCGAGCGTCGAGGGGTCTGCCGCCAGGATTCCGTCGGTCATCGCCTCGACGGTCGCCTGCACCGAGGCCAGCGGGGTGCGTAGCTGATGGGCGAGGTCCGCGGTGAGCCGCCGCCGGTCGGCCTCGGTCGCGGCCAGCCGCCGCGACAACTGATTCACCGATGAGGTGAGGGTGGCGAACTCCGGTCCGAGGCGAGCGTCCTCGACCAGGGTCTGATACTGCCCGTCCGCCAGACGCTGGGCCGCCATCGCAACGTCGTGCACGGGAGCGGCGAGACGGCGTGCGACCAGCCAGCTGATGGCTCCGGCCGCCAGCATGGCCACCCCGACGCCGACCACCAGTGAGATCGACAGGGCACGCTCGAAGGCGGCGTCCACGTGGTCGCGGACCTGCGGGCTCACCTCGGGCAGGTGGGCCTGCTGCAGATGGGCGTGGAACAGGGGCGGCGCGAACAGGAGGGCGACCAGGAGGAGGGTGCCGGCCCCGGTCACGATCACCAGGGCGTTGGTCAGGAAGAGCCGGGGCGCCAACCCGATCCCTTCTCCGACGTGGTGAGCCGGGCGGGGTTCATCGGGGGACGCGGAGGTCGGGGTCATCCCACTCCCATCCGGTAGCCGATCCCCCGCACCGTGAGCACGTACCGTGGCGACGTCGCGTCGTCGCCCAGCTTGCGGCGCACATGGCCGAGATGGATGTCCACCAGATGCTCGTCGCCGACCCAGTCGGCACCCCATACGTGGTCCATCAGCTGCCGGCGGGTGAAGACCATCCGTGGATGCGCGCTGAGGGCCTCCAGCAGGTCGAACTCGGTCCGGGTCAAGGCGATCGGGACTCCGGCGACGACGACGTCGCGCGCCGAGGGATCGATGACCAGGTCGGCGAAGACCCGCCGCGGCTCGGCGACCGGCGCGCTCGTCGCGACGGACTCTGCGGCGGTGACGTCCGCATGCGCTCGAGGACGGCGCAGCAGGGTACGGATCCGCGCCATCAGTTCCCTGGGCGAGAACGGCTTGGTGAGGTAGTCGTCGGCGCCGACGGCCAGGCCGATCAGCATGTCCACCTCATCCGCCCGGGCGGTGAGCATGACGACGTAGCAGTCGGTGAAGGTGCGTAACCTGCGGCAGGTCTCCACCCCGTCGATCCCGGGCAGGCCCAGATCGAGCACGATCACGTCGGGCTCCTGCTGCCGCGCCACGACCAGCGCCGACTCCCCGTCGCCGGTCGCCTGCACGGTGAAGCCCTCGCGCTCCAGGTAGCCGGTGACCACGGTGACCAGGCTCGACTCGTCGTCCACCACCAGCGCCCTCAGGCCCCGGGCGCCGCCGGTGTCGACCTCCATTGCAGTCAGGAATCCTCCCTCGCGACGAATGCCCCGTGCCAGGTGTGGTACCAGACCGAACCGGTGGCGGCATTGACCGACATCATCCCGACCAGGGTGCCGCCCGCGGCGGTATCGAGGGTGTAGTACCCGGGGTAGGCGTCGATCGACTGGACCGTCTCACCACCCCGACGGGTCCCGAGCCACTGCGTCGCGATCGTGCGGGCTTGATCAAGGCTGACGGATGCCGTCCGGGAGCCGGTGTTCCACATCATCGCCGGGCCGGGCTCGGTACTCACCGCGCCGCTGATCGGATCGATCAGGACCTCCGTCACGGCGGCATCGGCCGTGTCCTTGAGCTCGACGTAGAAGCCGTTGCTGAACTGGATCACCTCGCCGGGGTGCAGGCCCGCGGACGCTGCTGCCTGGGCGGCCCGGGCTCTGGCCGCGTCGATGGACGTCACGGGCACGCCGTTCCCGGCCGACCAGACCCGCGCACCCATCGAGCCGCCGACGTTGCCGTTGCCCATCATCCCGCCGCCTCGCATCCCGCGGGCCGACGTGTCCGGGCCGGGGCTTGCGGCAGGACGGCCGACGAGATCGACTCCAGTTCCCGGGGAGGTCCACCGGGCGATCCAGGGC
The DNA here is from genome assembly GCA_049283855.1 of Kineosporiaceae bacterium. GTDB lineage: Bacteria > Actinomycetota > Actinomycetes > Actinomycetales > Kineosporiaceae > JADJPO01. Next base: position 7,191 of record JBAPWU010000650.1, on the reverse strand, counting down.
ACGGCGCTCACGGATCCGATCAGCAGCGTGACCGCCGTGATCAGCACCGCCAGCGCCGTACGGCGCGACCGGGGCGCCCCGTTGGAGGCTGATGCTGTCGGCTCATGCGTCGACGAGGGTTCCCCGACTCGTGTCGTCCCGGGCGCCGGCGTCATCGGTGGCTGCCCCGTGCCGAGGCCAGGGCTGCCCGCTGAGCCTGATAGGTCTCGACGTCGATCTCGCCCCGGGCGAACCGCCGATCGAGGATCTCCTCGGGCGAATCCAGCTCGCGGCCACCACCGTCGCGGCGGGCCGGCAACAGCCGTGCGACCGCCCAGATGATCAACCCTATGAGGATCAGCCAGAACAGACCCATGAACATCCACAAGCCGTAGCCCATACCGCCGCCGTACCAGCCCATCATCACCGTTCATCTCCCTGCCGGACGGCGCTCTGCCGGACCGGATACCTCCAGGATCGGCCCCGGACCCGAAGCTGGACCGTGCCCCCCGGTAGAGATTCGACAAAGGCCGTCCTCGGCCCGTCGACCGCCGAGGTACTCGGCCAGGGCGCAGAGTCATCACGTCGGGTAGGTCCACGGGATCGACCCTGGGCAACGGGCCCAAAGCCCCCGCGCGCACGCTGCCCGAACGCGCAGGCTGGAAGTACCCGACGCGGCGCGGTCGGGACGCCGCGCGGGATGCGGTGGGGAGGAACCATGAGCCTGTCGAAGCGCGACACCGTGGCCACGGTGTTGGTCGCCGTCGCCGGCCTCCTGTACGTCTTGTGGGCACTCGGCTCGGCACCCTTCAGCCTGAGCGGAACCCGGGCGACCGGGATCGCGGTTCTCGCCCTGGGGTTCATCGCCTCGGCCACGGCGGTCGTACCCACGTTCAGCCAACTGCTGCACGGCAGCAAGGCCTACCTCGCGATCACCTCGACGCTCGGCGTCATCGCCGCAGCCGCCGGGGTTCAGATGCTGCTGACAGCGAGCGAGACCGGCCTGGCCGTCGTCATGGTCGCGATGGTCGCGATGTGGCTTCTGGCCACCACGCACCACCGCCTCGGCGGCAGGACCGCGCCCACCCAGATCCGACCCCCGGGGATCCGGGCGAGCCACTGATCGGCGATCGGCTCAGGTCGCGTGCGGTGCGCCGTCGGGCACCCCGGGGGTGACGCCGAGGCGCTCGGCCAGGCCCATCGCGTCGAACGGTGCCCGGACCTTCGCGTCGTTGTCGAAGTACACCCACACGTCCAGTCCGGCCCGGGTCCAGGCGCGGACCCGCCGCGCCCACGCGTCCAGGGCGAGGTCGCTGTAGCCGCTCACGTACAGCTTGGAATCGCCGTGCAGCCGCACGTAGACGAAGTCGGCGGTGACGTCGTCCAGCAGCGGCCAACGGCCGGCCGTGTCGGCCACCACCAGTGCGACCCCCCGCGCGCGCAGCAGTTCGACCAGTCTCGGCACGGCGTAGTCCGCGTGCCGCACCTCCAGCGCGTACCGGACCGGGCGGTCGGCGTCGGCAACCGTGAGGGCCCGACCCTCCAACCGTTCGTCATGCCGGGTGGCGAGGGTGGCCGCCGCGGTCGTCGTCCGGGGCAGCGCGTCGAGGAAGGCGGTCAGCAGGCCGGGGTCGAACCGCAGGGTCGGCGGCAGTTGCCAGAGCACCGGGCCGAGCTTGGGGCCGAGGGCCAGAACCCCGGACGCGAAGAAGTTGGCCAGGGCGGTCTCCACGCCCGCGAGCCGTTTCATGTGCGTGATGAAGCGTGGGCCCTTGACGGCGAAGGCGAAGTCCGGCCGCACCTCACCGGCCCACCGGGCGAAGTACTCCGGCCGCTGCAGCGCGTAGAAGGACCCGTTGATCTCGATCGTCGACAGCCGCTCGGCCGCGAAGGCCAGCTCACTCCGCTGGGGCAGACCCTTGGGGTAGAAGATGCCTCGCCACGGCGGGTATCTCCAGCCCGAGATCCCCACCCGCACCCGGCCCGGATCGGTCATGCGGGCAGGCTACAGATCCAGCTCCGGGCGGTCCGCATGCCGCCGGATCGGCATGGTGGTGACACTGGAGGAGGCAGGCCCGGTGACGGCGTTCGGCCCGCGGGAGCAACCAACGTCCTCGGCCGTCTGGGCGGGCGCGACCTAGCGTGGAAGGGGCGATGACGGCGAGGGGTGGGTCATGGCCGACGACGTCACTCTGGACGATCCTTTCACCGTGCCGACGCGATACTGGCACGCCCTGCCCGACGGGCGCGTGCAGTGCGATGTCTGCCCCCGGGCGTGCCGGCTGCACGAGGGCCAGCGGGGGCTGTGCTTCGTCCGCGGGCGGGCCGGGGACGAGATCGTGCTCACGAGCTACGGTCGATCGAGCGGGTTCTGCATCGATCCGATCGAGAAGAAGCCGCTCCATCACTTCCTGCCCGGGACGCCGGTCCTGTCCTTCGGGACGGCAGGCTGCAATCTCGCCTGCCGGTTCTGCCAGAACTGGGACATCACGAGATCGCGCGAGACGCACCGGTTGACGGACGCCGCCTCCCCCGCCGAACTCGCCCGGCTCGCCGAGGACCTGGGATGTCGAAGCGTCGCCTTCACTTACAACGACCCGGTGATCTTCTTTGAGTATGCGATGGATGTCGCCGACGCCTGCCACGAGCGCGGGATCCGTGCCGTCGCCGTCTCCAACGGCTACATGTGCCCCCCGGCCCGTGCCGACCTCTACGCCCACCTGGACGCCGCGAACATCGATCTCAAGGCGTTCACCGAGAGCTTCTACACGAAGCTCGCCCTCGGCCGGCTCGAGCCCGTGCTCGACACGCTCCGCTACCTGCGGCACGAGACCGAGGTATGGCTGGAGATCACCACCCTGCTCATCCCCGGCCACAACGACGCCGACAGCGAGATCGACGCGCTGACCCGTTGGGTGGCCGAGGACCTCGGCCCGGACGTGCCCGTGCACTTCAGCGCCTTCCACCCCAGCTTCAGGATGACCGACGTACCCCCCACCCCCAGGGCCACCCTGACCCGCGCCCGGCGCATCGCCCAGGACAACGGGCTGCGCTACGTCTACACCGGGAACGTGCACGACCCGGAGGGTGGTACGACGTACTGTCCGGGATGCTCGGCGGCGGTGGTCGAGCGCGACCAGTACCTCATCGAGACCTACTCCCTCACCGATGACGGTCGCTGTCTGCGGTGCGACACCCGGATCCCGGGCCGGTACGCCGGCCCCGTCGGCGCCTGGGGGCCCCGGCGCGTGCCGGTCAGGGTCAGGGGAGCGTGATGGGCACCCGGCCGCCGGCCGTGGCGGGACACTTCTACCCCCGGGACGTGGTGGCACTCGCATCGACGGTCGACGGGCTGCTCGACACCGCCGCCGCCTCCGGCGCGGCGGCACCTGACGCCCCCCTGCCCTGGGCGCTCATGGTCCCGCACGCGGGCTACGTCTACAGCGGACCGGTCGCGGCGAGCGGGTATGCCGCGCTGCGCGGGCACTGCGAGACCCTCAGACGCGTCGTGCTGCTCGGTCCCTCGCACTACGTCGCCCTCGAAGGCATGGCCACCGCAGCGGCGACCCGGTGGTCGACCCCGCTCGGGGAGGTCGCGGTCGAGCGCGCGCCGGGAGTCCCGGCGGACGACCGGCCGCATGCCGCCGACCATGCACTCGAGGTTCAGCTGCCGTTCCTGCAGCGGCTTCTGCCGCACGGGTTCACGGTCGTCCCGATCGCGGTGGGGCGGACCGCCGCCGAGGAGGTGGCCGACCTCCTCGCCCTGGTACGAGCGAGCCTGCCGGGCCTGGTCGTGGTCAGCTCGGACCTGAGCCACTACCACGATGCGGTCACCGCGAGCCGGCTGGACCGACGGACGGCGTCCGCCGTCCTCGATCTCGACCCCGCGGCCATCGGCTCCGAGGACGCGTGCGGCGCGTGGGCCCTGCGCGGGCTGCTGGTCCACGCCCGCCGACGTGGATCGTCGGTATCGATGCTCGACCTGCGCAACTCCGCCGACACGGCCGGAAACCCGTCACGGGTCGTCGGCTACGGCGCCTTCAGCTTCACCGACCCCGGCTGAACGCACCGTGCCGCCGGCCGAGGAAGGGGCCTGCGGGTGGCTCAGGCCAGACCGTGCCGTACCCGGCTCACCTGCTCCTGGGAACGGAACTGGCCGAACCGGGGCAGGAACTTGTCCCAGTCGATGATGTGGGAGTCGATCTCCGGCCCGTCGATGCAGGCGTGCTTGCGCACCATCTTGCCGTTGATGACGACGGGCACCATGCAGGCCCCGCACATCCCGGTGGCGTCGACCATGATGGAGTTCAGGCTGGCGACGCAGGGCACGTCGTACCCGCGGCTCAGGTCGCTCACCGCACGCATCATCAGCGGCGGCCCGATCGTCACGACCTCGGCGACTCGGCGTCCCTCCCCGCGCTGGTTCTCCTGGAGCAGCTGCTCCAGCGGCCCGGTCACGAAGCCCGGCACGCCGAACGTGCCGTCATTGGTCGTGTAGATGACCTCGAGCTGGTCGCCGAACTCGGCCTGCAGGCGTCCGACCCGCTCGTCGGGACCGGTCCAGAACATCAGGTTGCCGCTGCGGAAGCCGGCGATCAGCGTGACGTGGTTGCCCGCCACCAGGTGCTCCCGCATGATCGGGTACACCGGAGGCAGGCCGAGACCTCCGGCGGTGAAGACCACCGTGGTGTCGTCCTCGTAGCGGTGGATGTCACTGGGGCGCCCCAGCGGACCGGCGATGCCGGCGAACGCATCGCCCACGGACATCTGGTTGATCTCGATGCTGCTCGTGCCCACGCCCTGGACCACCAGGCAGATCGTGCCGGCCTCGGCGTCCCAATCGGCCAGGGTGAGCGGGATCAGTTCGCCCTCGGCCCACGGCAGCACGCGCACGAACTGCCCGGCCTGGGCGGCGTGCGCGATCAGCGGGGAGTGCACGATGAACTCATCGATCCCGTCGCTGAGCTCGGCCTTGGCGAGGATGGTCTGGGCCGTGGCCCCGAGCTCGGAGTACTGCCCGGCCTTCTGCACCATGTCCCGGACCACGTCCGGCGCCAGGTCGATCCCGCCGATGATCTCGCGGGCCGCGGCCTGACCGTCGCCGGCGGCGTTGATGGCGGTCGAGCCGCCGCGCGCGGCGTCCCCACCGGTGTAGACGCCGGGCAGGGTGGTCTCCTGGGATCCCGTGTGGTCGAGATCGATGGTGCCCCACTTGGACGTGTGCAGGCGCGGCTCGGAGTCCTTGATGATCGGGTTGGCGGCGTTGCCGAGAGCCATGATCACCAGGTCGGCGTGCATCGTCTCCTTCTGGCCGGTGGTGACGGGACTGCGGCGTCCGGAGGCATCGGGCTCACCCAGCTCCATCACGTCGAGCTGGGCGGCCGTGACGAAGTTGGTCTTCTGATCGCCGAGGAACTCGCACGGGGAGCGGAGCACCTTCAGGTCGATGCCCTCCTCGAGGGCGTGGTGCAGCTCCTCCACCCGCGCAGGCATCTCCTTCTGCGTGCGGCGATACACGATGGTGACGTTCCCGCCCAGTCGGCGGGCCGTCCGTGCGGCGTCCATGGCGGTGTTGCCGCCGCCGATGACCAGCACCTCCTTGCCCTCGATGTCGGGCAGCGGCGTCTCGTAATCGGCGCGCAACCCCTGCATGAGGTTGACCCGGGTGAGGAACTCGTTGGCGGACATCACGTTGAGCAGGTGCTCCCCCGGCACGTTCATGAACCGCGGCAGGCCTGCGCCGGTGCCCACGAAGATCCGGCAGAACCCGGCCTCGCGTAGCTCCTCCAGCGTGGCCGTCTTGCCGACCACGAAGTTCGCGACGAACTTGCCACCGAGCAGCTTGATCTTGGAGACCACGTCGTCGATCAGCTCGTTGGGCAGGCGGAACTCGGGGATGCCGTAGCGCAGCACGCCGCCGAGGGCGTGGAAGGCCTCGAAGACCGTGACCGGGTACCCCTCGGCCGCCAGCAGGTAGGCGTTGATCAGCCCAGACGGCCCGGAGCCGACGATCGCGATCGGCGGCTTGGTGCCCGCCTCCCACGGGTCGACGACGCCCGCGAACCGCTGGGCCGCCCCGCCCGGGTGGCGCAGCTTCTCGCGCTCGGGCAGGAACCACTCGAGCTGGCCGATGGCGATCGGCATCTTGTTCTGGATGCACACGCCCTGGCACTGCATCTCCTGCGGGCACACCCGGCCGGTGACGTCGGGCAGCGGGTTGCAGGACTCGATCAGCTCCATCGCCTCGCGGAAGTGGCCGGTCCCGACCAGCTCCAGCACCTGGGGAATGTGGATCTTGACCGGGCAGCCGCCCTTGGGCTCGCGCTTGCCGGCGAGGAAGATGCCGATCTCGCAGGGCTTCTCCTCACACTGCTTGTCGCGCAGCGCCTCCAGCCATACCAGCAGGTCGACCTCGGCGGCGGTGTAGCCCAGGTTCATGTACCCGAGGTATCCCTGGTTCACCAGGCCGAAATCGTGCGAGCGGGAATCGGCGTCACGGATGTACGGCGGGATGCTGTTGCCCGCCGGCCAGTCCACCGAGAGCCCGTCAAACATCGGGTAGCGCCCCGACAGGTGATGGTCGATCGCGCGGATGAACGTGCGCTTCTTGCCCAGCGGCAGGGCCCAGATGAAGCGCATGATCAGCTTGGCGGCGTCGTCGCCGCGCACCAGGGTCGCCCACAGGGTCTGCACGAACTGGGCGCTGAGCTCGGGCTGGCGGAACTCCCAGGCCACGGCCTGCATGCCATCGGAGATGAACATCTCGCGGAAGGCCCGTGGCTCGCTGAGCAGGCGTCGCTTGAGCAGGTCCAGCTGATGGTTGAACGACTCCACCGGTTCGGAGTGCTCCAGCACATCCACCTGGGCCCGGCTGTCCTCCAGGGTGCTGCGGGCCGAGAGATAGCGGTGCAGGTCGTCCGGGCTGGACGGCTGCTCCACCGATGGTTCCTGCCCCGGGCTCATCGGATGATCTCCGCGTCGCAGGTGGCGCGCACCCGATCGATGCGCTTGCGCAGCTCGGGAGTGACCTCGATCCCCTCGGTGGATCCCGGGATCATCCGGGCGACCGTCCGGGCTGCACCATCGATGATCACCGTGGTCTTCTCGAAGAACTGCGGCAGCTCCTGGTAGCAGGTGCCGCAGTCCGTGCACCGCGCCTCGTCGGCGGGGTCGAGGTAGACCGGCCCGGTGAGGACGCCGACGGCCGATGCC
>JBAPWU010000649.1:0-2021 GCA_049283855.1 Kineosporiaceae bacterium | reverse complement strand
GCGCATGGTCGTCCGCTCGGCCGCGGTCACGCTGATCCCGTAGGTCGCCTTGACCGCGATCTGGCGGGCGACGTACGTGCACCGGTAGGACACCGCCGAGGGCAGCCAGCCGGCGGCGTCCTGGGAGCGCTTCTTCTGGGTGGTGGTGATCTGCACGGCGCTCAGGTTCGCCGGGTCGTTGACGAACCGGGTGCGCTGGGCCGCGGTCCACCCGTGAGCGCCACCGGTCCAGGCGTCCGCCAGGGGGACCACGAAATCGATGGCCACCGTGCGGGCCCCGGTGCGGAGGACGGTCGAGCGGCCCACGTAGCGATCGAGCAGGCGGCCCGAGGTGACGATGCAGCCGCGCGAGCCGGGCTTGGTCACCACCGAGGTCAGATCGCGGCGCAACACGTCGTTGCCGGTGTCGCATCCGTTGTGATCGACGTCGACCCAGCCGGTGCTGAAGGCGGCCCGGGTGTAGGGCGTGACCGGGGTCGAGGAGCGCACCTCGAGCGCGTCCAGGGCCTCCAGCGCCGTTCCCGGGGCGCCCGTGCGCACAGTGGTCGCCTCTCCGGCGACGGCGGTCGACCGCTGAGGGCTGGGGGTGGCCCCGGGGGTCGACACCGCGCGCGACGTCGCGACCGTCACGGCCGAGGAGCCCACGGGAGCCGACTGCGGCTGCTCCCGCATGATGAAGGTGACCAACAGAATGCCCGCGCCGAGCACGGCCGCGGCCCCCGCTCCGACCAGCCATCGGGGCCGAGGAGCGTCGTCCAGGTCGGGGATCTCCGGGGCCGGGGCCCGTGCCGGCTCGGGTGCGACGGCGACGTCCAGGAGCGCCCGAGCCTCGTCCGTCGCCACGGCGACCGGGCGGATCCCGGCCGGTGCCGGTGCCGGCGCATCGGTGAGCCAGAACTCCCAGCCCGAGGGCGGAGCGGGCCAGTCCGGGTCCGGCACCCAGGTGGGGGTGGGACGCCATCCCTCCGGCGGCTGTGGCCAACCCGGTGGCGGGTTGAATCGAACGCCCATGCTCATCCTTCGCGCGTCGCTAACCCCGGCCTGACGCCCCATCCTGGCCCGGCCGGACACGAAGACCGTGGATCAGCACGCCAGATGGGCCGAACAGGGGAGCGGCGCCCTCGGCGGACCGGATGCCCGGCCCGGCTCAGCCGCGAGCGGGCCGTCGTCCTGCCTGCCGAGTCCGCCGAGCCGCATCCGCCGGGGAGCCCGGGGTGGGCGCCCAGCGGTTGATCGCGAACTGCTGCCCGGCCGTCCAGAGTGCGCCGACCAGCCAATACAGCACGATCCCCAGGGGCACGGCGATACCGGACGCCGCGACGACGGCGGCTCCGAGAGCCGGCATCAGCCGCTGTGCCTGCCCGGCCGGGCCGTCCAGGGCATGCGTGGGCACGTTGGCCAGGGTCAGGAACCGGTTGCCGGCGTAGGTGACGGCTCCGGTCAGGGCGACCAGGACGGCGGCCACGGCGGCGGCGCCGGGGTCGCCGACCTGGCTCAGGCTCTGCCAGAGCCCCGCCCCGAACACCTGCGCGCCACGGGCCGAGTACACCAGCGAGGACGTCATGAGACCCGTGCTCACCCCGGCGGCGACGTCCATCAGTACCCGGAACAGCGCGAACATCACGGGAGTCTGGAGCAGGAGCGGCAGCCACCCGCGCCCGCCGGCCCGGCTCAACCGGACGTGGTGCACCACCACCGGAAGCAGGACCAGCCGGACGGCGACCACCAGCATGCTGATGGACGCCGCCCAGGCCAGGCCCGAGGCGGGGTCCAGGCCGGAGCCGGTCACCAGGCGGTGGGCGCCGGCCAGGGCGGCGGAGACGGGGTAGGTGAACGGGGACAGCAACGACGACAACCACGACGGCATGGGGGCTCCTGGCGGGATGCGGGACGGGGGGCGATCGGCCTGCCCGAGCCCAACCGGAGATGTGGTGCGGCGGAACGTGTTCCGGTCGGGTCAGGCCCGGTCCCAGCCCGGTGCGCGCGGCCGCGCCCGGCCCGCCCGATCGGGGTCGCAGGCC
>JBAPWU010000648.1:0-2853 GCA_049283855.1 Kineosporiaceae bacterium | reverse complement strand
GAGACCCGCAAGCGCTACATGCACAACTACAACTTCCCGCCCTACTCGACCGGTGAGACCGGCCGGGTGGGTTCGCCCAAGCGGCGCGAGATCGGCCACGGCGCGCTCGCCGAGCGCGCCCTGATGCCGGTGCTGCCCTCGCGCGAGGAGTTCCCGTATGCGATCCGCCAGGTCTCCGAGGCGTTGAGCTCCAACGGATCCACGTCGATGGGCTCGGTCTGCGCCTCCACCCTGTCGCTGCTCAACGCCGGGGTTCCGCTGCGCGCCCCGGTGGCGGGCATCGCGATGGGTCTGGTCTCGGACACGATCGACACAGCGGACGGCCCGAAGACGGAGTACGCGGCGCTGACCGACATCCTCGGCGCCGAGGACGCGTTCGGCGACATGGACTTCAAGGTGGCCGGCACCAAGGAGTTCGTGACCGCGATCCAGCTCGACACCAAGCTCGACGGCATCCCCGCGTCGGTGCTGGCCTCGGCGCTGACCCAGGCCCGCGAGGCGCGGCTGCACATCCTGGACGTGATGGCCGAGGCCATCGACGGACCGGACGAGATGTCCCCGTACGCTCCGCGGGTGATCACGGTCAAGGTTCCGATCGACAAGATCGGTGAGGTGATCGGCCCGAAGGGCAAGATGATCAACCAGATCCAGGAGGACACCGGCGCCGACATCTCGATCGAGGACGACGGCACGGTCTACATCGGTGCCACCGACGGCCCCTCGGCCGAGGCGGCCCGGGCCGCGGTCAACGCGATCGCCAACCCGACCATGCCCGAGGTGGGCGAGCGCTACATGGGCACCGTGGTCAAGACCACGACCTTCGGTGCGTTCATCTCCCTGGTGCCGGGCAAGGACGGCCTGCTGCACATCTCGCAGATCCGCAAGATGGTCGGCGGGCGCCGGGTGGAGAACGTCGAGGACGTGCTGGGCGTGGGCCAGAAGGTCCAGGTCGAGATCGCCGAGATCGACCCGCGGGGCAAGCTGTCGCTGATCCCGGTGCTCGCCGAGGGCGAGGGCGCCCCCGAGGGCGAGGGAGCGGACGCCCCCGAGTCCGAGCCCGCGGGCGCGAACGCCTGACGTGCCGGGAATCCCGCTGCCGCTGGCCCCCGCAGGGCCGGCCGAGCTGACGCTCGCCGGGCAGGACGACGGCGCACTCGTGCGCCGCAGCGTCCTGCCCGGGGGTGTGCGGGTGCTGAGCGAGGCCATGCCCGGGCTGCGCTCGGCCACCGTCGGGTGCTGGGTCGGGGTCGGTTCGCGGGACGAGGCGGACGGCCACCACGGGTCCACCCACTTCCTGGAGCACCTGCTGTTCAAGGGCACCGACCGGCGCTCGGCGATGGACATCGCCACGGCACTGGACGGGGTCGGCGGTGAGGCGAACGCGGTCACCGGCAAGGAGCACACCTGCTACTACGCGCGGGTGCTGGACGACGACCTCGACCTGGCGGTCGACGTCCTGCTCGACATGGTCACCTCGGCCCGGCTCGACCCCGAGGACGTGGAGAGCGAGCGCGGGGTGATCCTCGAGGAGCTCGCGATGAACGACGACGACCCGAGCGACGTCGCGCACGAGCGCTTCGTCGAACAGGTGATGGCCGGTCATCCGCTGGGCCGCCCGATCGGGGGGACCGCGGAGACGATCGGCGCGATCGATCGTGATCAGATCGCCGCGCACTACGCCCGGCACTACGACGCGGCCGCGCTGGTGGTGACCGCCGCCGGCGGGATCGACCACGACGTCCTGTGCGCGCGGGTCGAGTCGGAGCTGGCCCGCTCGGGATGGGCTCTGCCGCAGGGGCTCTCGCCGCGGGCGCGGCGCGTGCCGGGATCCTCGGCGGTCGCCCCGGCCGACTCCAGCGCCACCGACCCGCTGCTGGTGGAACGCCGGACCGAGCAGGCCAACATCATCATCGGCACGCTCGGACTGATCGCCACCGACGAGCGGCGCCACGTGATGGCCGTGCTGAACGCCGTGCTCGGCGGAGGGATGAGCAGCCGCTTGTTCCAGGAGATCCGGGAGCGCCGCGGACTGGCCTACTCGGTGTACTCCTTCGCCACCGGCTACTCCGACTCCGGCTACTTCGGCCTGTACGCCGGCTGCGCCCCCGGGAAGGTCGACGAGGTGGTCGGCCTGCTCGGGGCCGGGCTGGACGAGATCGCCTCAGCCGGCATCACCGACGAGGAGCTGGCCCGGGCCCACGGGCAGATCTGCGGGGGGCTGGTGCTGGGCCTGGAGGACTCGGGCTCGCGGATGTCGCGTCTGGGCAAGGCCGAACTGGTGCACGGTGAGTTCCTCACCCTGGACGAGTCCCTCTCCCGGGTGCGCGCGGTGGGCAGGCACGACGTGGCGGCCCTGGCCGCCGATCTGGCCGCGCGGCCCCGCTCGCTGACCGTGGTGGGGCCGCTCTGATGCGCGTGGCGGTGATCGGGGCACGGGGCCGGATGGGCCGTGCGGTCTGCGCCGCGATCGAGGCGGCCCCAGACCTGGACCTGGGCCCGCAGCTCGACCTGGGCGACTCCCTCGACGCGCTGGAGCAGGCCGAGGTGGCCGTGGTGTTCTCGGTGCCCGATGTGGTCACCGAGCACGTGCTGGCCTGCGTGCGGCGCGGCGTCCATGCGGTGGTCGGGACCACCGGCTGGACCGAGGAGCGGCTCTCCGCCGTTCGTCGGGCCCTGGCCGAGGTGCCCGAGACGGGGGCGTTGATCGCTCCCAATTTCGCACTCGGGGCGGTCCTGCTGATGCGGTTCGCGGCGATCGCGGCGCCGCACTACGAATCCGTCGAGGTGATCGAGCTGCACCACCCGGACAAGGTGGACGCGCCGTCCGGCACCGCCCGTCACACTGCCCACGTG
>JBAPWU010000647.1:0-3209 GCA_049283855.1 Kineosporiaceae bacterium | reverse complement strand
GGGCGACGAGCCAGTCCGTGCCCTGGCCGCCGTCGGCGACGTCCGCCGTCCCGCTGCCGCACCAGACGCGTTATCAGATACGCCGGCGCGCGCTGAGAGCGACTCACGAGACTGATAACTGATATGTTCCATACATGGAGGGTTGGGAGCTTCGTCGCCGGCGACGTGAACGTGGACTGACCCTGCGTGCGGTCGCGCGGGCCAGCGGCACGTCGGAGACGAACGTCTCCGCCTACGAGCGAGGGGAGAAAGTCCCCAACGAGCGCACCGTGGAACGGCTTCTGGCCGTGATCGATGCCGGGGCCGACAGTCTGATCCACCGGCATCGGCTCCTGACCGTCCCAGCGGCGGCTGCTGCCATCCGTCGGGGTCTTCGGCAGGGATGGTCGACTGCCGACCTGCTCAGGGTGGTCCGGGAGCTGCGGTCGAACGCCGGTGAGGTGAGGACGGCGATGGACCGTGCCGCCTTCTTCGCCCGTCCTTCGACCACCGGCGATGCCCGATGGGATGCCATGCTCGCGGCGAGCGTGGAGGATCTCGCCCTTCGGGATGGCCTCGAGGCGCCACCATGGACGCGCGGCCACGCTCTGCCGACGTTCTGGTTCGTGGGATCGTCGCCTGGTCTGCGCGCCTACGCTTTCGCCCGCTCGCCGTTGTCCATGCAGGTGCGCGGTGTCATCGTCGATCCCGCGGACCTGGAAGCGGTGTGACCCGCCGTGAGGTCGGACCCCTGATCGGGGCCGACGACACCCGGGAGCTCCTCGTGGAGCTGGGTCGTCGGCTGGAGGGCCGCGGCATCGAGGCACGGCTGTTCCTGGTCGAGGGTGCCGCGATGGCTCTCGCCTTCAGCCGCACCCGCGTGACCCGCGACCTCGATGCCGTCTTCGAGCCGAAGAAGGAGATCTACGAGGAGGCGGCTCGCATGGCGGACGAGCGTGGGCTCCCGCAGGGATGGCTGAACGACGGGGTCAAGGGGCTGCTCCCCGACAAGCATCCGCCGATCGAGGGCACGGGCACCTTCTCCACGCCCGGCCTGCATGTGGGTGTGGCCGCGCCCGAGTACCTGTTCGCCATGAAGGCACAGGCAGCCCGTCAGGAGACCGACGGGGATGATCTGAGGCGACTGGCCGGGCTTCTGGGCATCACCTCGCTGGACCAGGCCCTGTCCCTGGTCGAACGCTTCTACGGCACAGAGCGGCTCCGACCGCACACCCAGCTGTTGCTCGAAGACATCCTGGAGACCCCGCACTGAAGAAGGCAACGGCCCAGCGGACGGTCCTCGATGCCGACCGGCTCGATCGGTGGCCGCTGACCCGCCACACCTACTCAACGGGATCGCTGAAGGGGCGGGCTCTCGGGCCCGAGGGGTCTGGAGAACCGGTCGAACGGGAAGAAGGTGTTCGAGACCGGCGAAGTCCTGCGGGTTCACGGTGAACAGAGGCAGGTCGTTGGCCATGGCCACGCACGCGATCAGCAGATCCGCCGGACGCCGTCGCCGGTGGACAGCTCGGCCAGAGTGATTGAGCTGATTGCGGTCTCCCGCGGTAGCTGGAGGGGATCAATGCGAGGTAGATGGATGATGACGGTGGTATCGACCAGGCCGCGCTCGGCGCGCTCACTCACCGATCAACCCCTGGTCGACGGCCTGGTCCAGATCCTCGAAGAAGCGCTCTGGGTCGATGGGCGCATCGCCGGCGAAGAGCGCGTGCTGACTACGGTGAGGGCATGTCTCCCGTCTCGCGAGGCCGTAGGGCCAAGGGCACGAAGAAGGCCAAGAACCGGGCGAAGGGTCGGCCGGCTTCGGCTGGGTCCCCGGTCCGGCAGTCGCTGATGCCTGACCGCGGCGACTTCTCACCGAACGCCTTGGCCGCGCTGCTGGGTGCCGGGGCGCGGCGCAGCTGGCCGTGGTGGGACGCCAGTCACGACGAGGTTCTGGCGAGTGCCGAGGCGTTGACGGACTGCGCCGGGCCGGAGGACCTCGAACGGGCCACCGCGGAACTGATCGGGGATCATCTCTGGCAGCGGCTGCAGACGGAGGTGGCCGGGCACAACTACCTGGAGTGGGTGTCGCGCCTGATCGACGTGATCGAAGCACGCCGCGCAGAGAGCGGGGCGTGGCTGTTGGCGCACGGGTTGGCCGCGATCTGCCCGCAGCCCCACCGGGATCGGCTGCTGACGGTGATCGGGCACGGCCGTGGCGAGGCCTGCTCCGTGGCTCCCCTCTGGCTTCCGCTCGTTCCGCAGCTGCGGGTGGACGGCGATCCGCAGGTGGTCGTGGACGGCTACGGCGTCCGGTACGGGTTGATGGTCGACCTGGCTCGTCCGGGCAAGGCGGCGCGGACCTACCTGATCGACCTCGACCTCTGCCTGCGGTTCGTCTCACCGCCGTCCGGCTGGCACGCCGACCTGGACAGTGCGCTGGCGGCCTGGCGCGCCCAGGTCGGTCCGAGCGCCGACGGCGTCCGCCCGCAGCCGGCCGGAGGGGAGTTGCTCGTCCAGCTCCTGCCGCGCGACCTGGAGTACATCGGGCCGACGCTGATGGGCAACGAGCGTCGCGACCAGCTCGCCGAGTTCTTCCGGATGCGCCGGGTGGTCGAACTCGTGCGGTCCTCGCTCGGGCTCGACGACACGCGGCCGCCCCCGATCGCCGACGAGGCGGTGCGCTCCCGCGTGGACGACTTCCTGGCCTGGTGCGCCGACCGTGATGTCGCCGTGCCCGATCGGGAGGCGGCCGACTGGCTGGTGACCGAGTGGCTTCGATCGGTGCCGCCGGCTGCGGGCCTGGGCTGCTCACCGCACCGGATCGTCACCTTCACGCACGGTTTCCACGAGGAGTGGCGCGACGGCGCCGAGCGGCGGGCCGCGGTGGCGACCCTGCCGCGGTGGATCGGCTACTGCCTGGATCGCAGCGCCGTTCCCGATCACCTGGCCGCGCCGTGCAGGGACATGGCCGGGCGGCTCGAGACCGACCCGGACGCCGTCGCCGCGCTGGGTGCTCCCGTTCCGCAGGTGCCCACGCCGGAGCTGGATCGGGCCGGCGCATGATCTCCGATGCCGAGCTGACTGTCGAGGAGGCCGCCGAGCTGGTAGTCACGAGCCAGGTGGCGGTGGCGGCGATGCGGCTGGCCGACTGGGCGGCGCACCATCGTCCGCAGGTGACCCCCGGCGGGGCGCTGCGGCCGGCCGAGGTGCCGGCAGCCGCCCAGGCG
>JBAPWU010000646.1:0-4215 GCA_049283855.1 Kineosporiaceae bacterium | reverse complement strand
CCGTTCGATCTGGACGACCTCTTCGGTGGCATCTTCGGCGGCCCCGGCACCGGCGCCTACGGCGGCTCCGGGGCAGGGACCGGCTTCCGCGCCCCCCGCGCCCCCCAGCGCGGCGCCGACCTGTCCGCCGAGGTGAGCCTGTCCTTCCGGCAGGCGGTCGACGGCGCGCAGCTCAACCTGCGGGTCGACGACCCCCGCAACGGCAGTCGCACGATCACTGCGCGGATCCCTGCCGGGGTCCGTGAGGGGCAGAAGGTGCGCCTGCGCGGCAAGGGCCGCCCCGGCGACGCCGGCGCCGAGGACGGCGACCTGGTGGTCACGGTGCACGTCGAGCCGCACCCGGTGTTCAGCCTGGACGGCGAGAACGTGCGCCTGACCGTGCCGGTCACCTTCACC
Organism: Kineosporiaceae bacterium; assembly: GCA_049283855.1. Taxonomy (GTDB): domain Bacteria; phylum Actinomycetota; class Actinomycetes; order Actinomycetales; family Kineosporiaceae; genus JADJPO01. Next base: position 3,819 of record JBAPWU010000646.1, on the reverse strand, counting down.
GAGGCCGTCTTCGGCGCCCAGATCGAGGTGCCCACGCTGGACGGGGGCACGGTGCGGCTCAAGGTGCCCCCGGGCACCCCCAGCGGGCGCACCCTGCGGGCCAGGGGCCACGGCGTCAAGGGCGCCAAGCACACCGGGGACCTGCTGGTCACCCTGCAGGTCGCCGTGCCGCAGCGGGTGGACGGTGCCGCGCGGGAGGCGCTCGACGCCTTCGCCAAGGCGACGAAGGGCGAGGACCCGCGGGCCGAACTGATCGCCCGCGCCCACCGTCCGGACGCGTGATCGCGGAGGGCGGGATGGACGTCGAGTTCACCGTGGACGAGTCGACCCCGGTCTTCGTGATCTCGGTGGCGGCCCGGCTGGCCGGGATGCACCCGCAGACCCTGCGCCAGTACGACCGGCTCGGCCTGGTCAGTCCGGGCCGCACCGCCGGGCGCGGACGGCGCTACTCGGCTCGCGACGTGGCCCTGCTCCGCGAGGTGCAGCGGCTCTCCCAGGACGAGGGCGTCAACCTGGCCGGGATCAAGCGCATCCTGGAGCTGGAGAACGCCAACGAGGCGCTCCGGCTCCGGCTCGAGGAGGTGCTCGAGGAGCTGGACGTCGCACGGGGCCGGCTGGCCGAGCGGCGTCGCGTGTTTGCAGCCGGCCCCGCAGGTGACATCGTCGCCCTGGCGCCGGGTCGTCGTCCGGTCCGGCTGCCCGCCGAGACGGCCGCCCTGGTCCTCTGGCGTCCCCCGCGGCGCTGAGGCGGCGTCGGTCCCGGAGGTCCGGAGAAGGCGAGGGAGATGTCGCGGCACCGCGATCCGGATCGGCGTCCCCGTCGGCCCGTGCGACCGCTGGTGGTCGCGCTGGCCGGCGTGCTCGTCTCGGCGTGCGTGTACGGGCTCGCGAGCGTCGGTCGCCCGAGTGACCTCGTGGAGGTCACGGAGGCCGCCACCGCACGGCACCTGCAGGAGGCGATCGCGAGTGCCGTGGCGACCGCCCCGGACCGGATCTCCGTTGCCGTCCACGACTGGCCGAGCGCCACCACCTGCTCCGCCCGCGGGACCGTACGACACGAGGCGGTGAGCGTGGTCAAGGTCACCACGCTGGCGACCCTGTTGTGGCAGCGCGGGCGGGCGGGTCGGTCTCTGACCTCCGCCGAGCAGCGATGGGCGCGGGAGGCCATCACCGTCTCGGACAACGACGCTCAGACCGCGCTCTGGGCGCGGGCGGGCGGGCGCAGCGGTCTGACCGAGTTCATGGAAGCGGCCGGAATGGCGCGTAGTTCGGCCACCGGCGAGTGGGGCCTGACCCAGGTGACCGCCGCCGACGAGTTGCGCCTCCTCCGGGAGATCTCGCACGGTGACCTTCTGCGCACGGCGGATCGGGACTACCTGCTGGACCTGATGTGCCGGGTCGACGCGACGCAGCGCTGGGGCGTCACGGCCGGCGCCCCGGCCGGGGCCATGGTGGCGGTCAAGAACGGGTGGCGGGGCGAGACCAGCGGATGGCACGTCAACTCGATCGGGTACGTCTCCGGCGAGGGCTACGAGCACGCCCTGGTCGTGCTCGGCGACGGCCACCCGACCATGGAGGAGGGGGTCGAGGCCGTCGAGAGGGTCTCCCGCGCCGTCCACGGTGCGCTGTCGCCCGCAGCCCGGGCGGACCCGGTCTAGGGTGGGTCGATGAGGCGACGAGGTACCGCGGGGGTCGGTCTGGGCCGGCTGCTCGGCGGCCTGGCCGGCCTCGCCGTCCTGGTCCTGCCGCAGGTGGTGATGCCCCACGCGTGGATCGTGGCCAGCCATCTGGAGCCGCTCGGTGTGTGGCGCCTCGCCGTGAATGCCCTGGTCAGCGCCCTCTTCCTGCCGGTGCTGCGGCTGGTCTCCTACCGGCGCCGGGATGTGCTGGTGCTCGCCCTGGTTCCGCTCTGGCAGCTCGCCGTCGCCTGGACCGTCGGCTACCGGGCCGCCTACCTGCCACAGCGCGACTGGGCCCCGCGCCCCGACGAGCGGCTGCGGGTGCACCGTCTCCGCGGCGGCCGGCACTGGGTCCTGGCCCGCTGAGGCCGGACCAGGACTACGCCGCCGAGGTCAGCCGGGCAGGCCGGCGAGCACCTGGGCGAGCAGGATCTTGACGATCATCGCGGCCGGGTAGACCAGGGCGTAGCCGAGTGCCACCCGGTTGTCGAAGCCGGTGCGGTCGTTGGCGAAGGCCAGCACGGCGGGCTGGGTCTGCGAGCCGGCGATCACCCCGGACAGCCGCTCGGCGTCCAGTTGGTGACCGACCCGGCCGGCCACGATCAGGGCCACGGCGACGGCGCTGGTGACCACCGCTCCGACGACGGCGATCCGCCAGCCCAGGCTCGACGTCACGGCCGTGCCGAACGACCCCCCGGCCCGGGTGCCGGCGAAGGCGAGGAAGGCGAGCATGCCGAAGTTCGACAAAGCGGACGCAGCCGGATGGGCCAGCGTGGTCACCACCGGGCCGACCCGGCCGACCCGGCCGAAGATGAGCCCCATCAGCAGCGTGCCGCCGGCCGCGCCGATCTCGAAACCGCCGCCGGGCAGAGGGATGTGGATGGTGCCCAGTAGGACGCCGAAGGTCACCCCGAGGGCGAACCCCACCGGGTTGATGTCGGACAGGCCGCGCTCGGAGTCGCCGAGGTAGCCCGAGACCTCCTTCATCCGGGAGGCCGCCACGATCACCCGGAGCCGGTCGCCCGGCTGCAGGACCAGGTCGTCGGAGGCGACCATGTCCATGTCGCCGCGCCGGACCCGGGACACGGCGGCGCCGAAGCGTCCGGGCAGGTCGAGGTCCTCCAGGGTGCGCCCGGCCAGGGAGCGGTTGGACAGCGTGATCCGGCGGAAGTCCAGGTCGTGCCGGTCGGCCACGATGTCATGCGAGGAGGTGTGCCCGAGCTCCGTGGCGACCTGCCGGACCAGGTCCCGCTGGCCGACCACCGAGACCAGGTCGTCGTGCTCGAGGCGCTCGTCCTCGTCCGCGACCAGGATCGGGCTGGTCTCCCCGTGCCTGACCCGGGAGAACACCACGCCGTGCCCGAACCGGTCCACCAGGTCGTGCAGCAGGGGCCGGTCGGTGCGCTCGACCCGGATGGTCAGGTTGGTCAGCTGGGTCGACGTGCCCGCGGTGGCCGGCGTGCTGCGGCGCAGCGACCAGGCGGTGGCGAGCAGCATGCCGACGACGCCCCACAGGTAGCTGATCGAGTAGCCCACCGTGGTCGCCGCGGCGTCGCCGGAGCGCTCGGTGGCGGCGGCCAGGGCGGGGGTGTTGGTCAGCGCGCCGGCGAAGGTGCCGGCGATGGTCGGGATCGGCAGCCCGAGGCGCAGCCCGAGCGCCGCGGCGATCGCCGCGCCGAGGGCCAGGATCGACGCCACCGAGACGATCGGTGCCCACCCGGTGCGCAGGGCGGCGAAGAAGGTGGGCCCGGAGATCACCCCGACCGTGTAGGTGAACAGCACCAGGCCGAGGGTGCCGACGACGTCCGGGACGGCGAGCTTCACCCCGTTCGCGGCCGCCAGCGAGCCGAGCGCGATCGCGGTGAACAGCACCGCCGCGGGCCCGATCTGCACGTCCGCGACCCGGACGGCGCCGATCGCCGACCCGACGGCGAACAGGAGGAAGAGCAGCACCAGAGGCTGCTCGGCCAGGAACTCGAAGGCGGCGTGCACGATGCAGTGTGCTCCTTGTGCGCTGTGATCACATTGTGCGCTGTGATCACATTTCGGGTGCGGGGTCGTCCCCGGACCATCATGACAGCGTTGTCATGGAGTTCGCGGGTCCGAGGTCCCATCGGCGCGCCTCCGGCCCGTCTTGACC
>JBAPWU010000645.1:0-10042 GCA_049283855.1 Kineosporiaceae bacterium | reverse complement strand
TACCACCGGTGCTGCGGCTCGGGCCGGACGCCGCACCTTCCGCCGATCCCGCTCCACCATCCGCGCCGCGCCGCGCATCCGGCGCCGAGCCGTCCGAGCCGTCCGAGCCGTCCGCGGTGCCGCCGGTCGTGCTGTCTGCCGAGCCACCAACGTCCGCCATGCTCTCCGCGGTGCCGTCCGTGGTGCTCTCGTCATCCGGGGCGGGCCGGCCGGGGCCGTGGAGGTAGGTGCGGGCGAGGTCGGCGAGAGCGTCGGCGCGGCGCTGGGCAGGAGTGCGATCGTCGGGCAGGGGCAGGAGAGGTTGCCCATCGGGGCTCTCCCCGGGGTCTGGTTGCGACCTGCCCTGCGTGACCAGGGCGTTGATCGCGGCGCGGACCAGGGATCCGGAGGCCGGGTCGAGGGCGAACCGGCCGACGAGCATGCCGGTGGCGTCGGTGTGGAAGGTCAGGTCGCGCCGGGTGTGGGCGTCGGGGTCGAAGGAGTTCTGACCGTCGGGATCCAGCACGGCCAGGAGTTGTTCGCCGAGCCGGGCGAGGTCGCGGGCCGGGAGCACCGCCGCCTGCGCCGCGAGGTAGGCATCCACCCGGGCTGCGCCCGACCAGCCGTCCTCGTCCACGTCGTTCAGCAGGTGCGCGGGGACCTTCGTCAGACAACTCACCGCTGCGTCCAGGTGAGCTCGCGAGGCGGTACCGGCGGCGAGGGCGGCGCCGACGCGGGGCAGACCGGTGCTGGTGGTCGGGGCGGTCTCGGCGTTGCCCGGGACGATGCCGGCGCCGTCTGCGTCGGCGGCATACGCGGCCCTGACGTCCCGCCGGGCCTGGGCGGGGTCGAGGTGGCAGGTGTGGATCAGGTAGGTCGCGGCGGTGGTGCCGCTCGCTGCCCCGGGGACCGCGTCGGGGCGAACGTCGAAGGTGCGCACCAGGTGCAGGTAGGCCGCCTCCTACCGGGCCCGCAGCCGGTAGGCCGCGGCCAGGGCCTCGCCGTGCTCGGCGTCGGTCAGGGACACCGTGGAAACGCCCTGGAGCACAGAGATGTCTGCGCCCGACCGGGCCAGGGCTGCCAGCACCTCCGGCATCGGCGCAGCACCGGACCCGTCGACGCCGCCGCCGGCGCCGTCCGCCTCGGGGTGCTGTCCCTGGTCCATGTCGAGGACGCTACCGGCCACCACCGACAATGAAGCCGACCGAAGCGGCCTTGAAAGCCATTGCAGCAGAAAGGGTTTCTATGAATCAGGTCACTTTGCCATGGGGTCGAGCGTGATCACGCCACCCGGTGTCCCGCGCCTGACGGGACGGCGGTCAGGAAGGCGGGCTCGCCGAAACCTGCACGCGAGAACGCCTCCGAGATCGCCTCGGCGACGGCCTCGATGCGACCGGCGTCGACCAGGGCGATCGCCGAGCCGCCGAACCCGCCGCCGGTCATCCGGGCGCCCAGCGCGCCGGCCTCCCGGGCAGCCTCGCAGGCCAGGTCGAGCTCGGCGCAGGAGACCTCGTAGTCGTCGCGCAGCGAGGCGTGTGAGGCGTCCAGAACCGGGCCGAGCCCGCGCAACCGTCCGGCGTCCAACAGGTCTGACGCCTCACGCACCCGGGCGATCTCGCTCACCACGTGGCGCACCCGGCGCACCTGCTCGTCACCGTCGAGCCGTTCCAGCACCTCGTGCAGACTCCCCGGATCGGCGGGCGCCAGCTCGCCGAGCAGGCCCACGCCCAGCCGCCGAGCCGCCGCTTCGCAGACCTGGCGCCGTGACCCGTACTGGCCGTCGACCAGGCTGTGGTGCACCTTGGTGTCGATCACGAGCACGGCCAGGCCCGCGGCTGCCGCATCGAAGGGCACCTGACGGGCGGAGAAGTCGGTGCAGTCCAGCAGCAGGGCGTGACCGGCGCGACCGCGCAGCGACGCGGCCTGATCCATGCCGCCCGTGGGTGCACCGGCGATCTCGTTCTCTGCCCGCACGCAGGCCGCGGCCAGGGTGGCCCGGCCGCTGTCGGTCCCGGCCAGCCCCAACCCGTACAACTCGTCGAGGGCGAGGGCCACCGCGCACTCCAGCGCGGCGGAGGAGGACAGCCCGGCGCCGATCGGCACCCCGCCGGCGACGGCGGCATCGAAACCCCGCTCCAGGCCCAGTGCCCAGGCGACCCCCACGGCGTAGCCTGCCCAGCCGGTCACCTCACCGGGCGCGACATCGGCGAGACTGGCCTGCCACGGGCTGCCCCCGGCCGAGACCAGGTGGATGCGGTCGTCCTCGCGGGCGGCGACGGCGGCACAGGTCCTGTGCGGCAGGGCCATCGGCAGGCAGAGGCCACCGTTGTAGTCGACGTGCTCGCCGACCAGATTGATCCGGCCGGGGGCGGCCCACACACCCGCGGGCTCCCTCCCGTGCGCCCCCCGGAAGTCCTCGACCGCCCGTGCGCCCAGCTCGCCGTCGTCCGGCAGCGGGTACCAGGTCACGAGGCCACCTCGCGCAGCCGGGTGGCGATCCGCTCCGGGGTGGCGTCGTTGACCCAGGCACCGACGCCCGACTCCGAGCCGGCCAGGTACTTGAGTTTGCCGGGTGCGCGCAGGACCGAGAACAGTTGCAGGTGAAGGCGTCCCAGCTCCCGATCGGCGTTCACCGGAGCCTGGTGCCAGCCCGCGATGTAGGGCAGCGCGGCGACCCCGTCGAAGTAGCGGTCGGCGCGGCGCAGCAGTTCCAGGTACACCTCGGCCAGTTCGTCGCGCTCCTCGGTGTCCAGCGCGGCGAGGTCGGGCACGTCCCGGTGTGGCGCCAGATGCACCTCCACCGGCCAGCGGGCCGCGGCCGGGACGTAGGCCGTCCAGCGCTCGCCGGAGAGCACCACCCGGGTGCCGGCCCGGCGCTCGGCGTCCAGCACGTCGCGCAACAGGTTGCTGCCGTGCCGTTCCCGGTGCGCTCGCGCCTGACGCAGCAGCGCCTCCGTGCGGGGGGTGACGAACGGGTAGGCGTAGATCTGGCCGTGCGGATGGTGCAGGGTGACCCCGATCTCCTGCCCCCGGTTCTCGAAGCAGAACACCTGCTCCACCCCGGGGATCGCCGACAGCTCGGCGGTCCGGTCGGCCCAGGCCTCGACCACCGTGCGGGCCCGGGACGCCGTCAGCGAGGAGAACGAGGCCCCGTGGTCGGCGGTGAAGCACACGACCTCGCACCGCCCCTTGCCCGGCCGGTGCGCGAACAGCGCCTCGCCGTCCACCAGGCCGGCCGTGCCCTCGGCGTGCGTGGTGAGCGAGGGAAAGCGGTTCTCGAACACCACGACGTCGTAGTCGGAGGCCGGGATCTCGGACGGCGCGACGCCCCGGCCCGTCGGGCAGAGCGGGCACTCGTCCTTGGGGGGCAGGAAGATGCGCTCGTTGCGGTGCGAGGCGATGGCCACCCACTCGCCCGTGAGTACGTCGTAGCGCAACTGCGAGCCGCCCCCCGAGGCTGTCCCCAGCGGGCGGGTGTCCGGCGTGAGTCGGCTCGCCTCCCCGGACAGGTACGGCTCCGAGTCGTCGAAGTAGATCAGTTCCCGGCCGTCCGCAAGATGGTCGACGGTCCGGCGCACCCGGCCGGCGGCGAGTCTGGGCGTCATCGGTGCTCCTGGGCTGGTCCTGGGCGGGGTGCGGCGGGGGGCCGGGCGGCGTTCGTGGCGGCATGAGGTGCCAGGACGAGTCGGCCGACCCGGGCCGCGATGATCCGCTGGGCCTCCGGGTCCAGCGCCGCGTCGGTGACCAGCACATCGATCTCGTCCAGCCGGGCCATGGTGCTCAGCCCGACGACCCCCCACTTGCTGCTGTCGGCGGTGACCACGACTTGGCGGGCGCAGGCGATCAGCGCCCGGTTGGTCTCGGCCTCGACCAGGTTGGGAGTGGTGAAGCCGGCCCGTTCGTCGAAGCCGTGCACCCCCATGAACAGCCAGTCCACGTGCAGCCCGCGCAGGGTGGTGACCGCCACCGGCCCGACCAGGGCATCGGACGGCGTCCGCTCACCACCGGTGAGCACGACGGTGAGGTCCTCACGCCCGGTCTCGTGCAGCACCTCGGCGACGGGCAGCGAGTTGGTCACCACGGTCAGGTCGGGCACCAGGCGGAGTTGCTGGGCCACCGCGAACGTGGTGGTGCCCGCCGAGATCGCCACGCAGTCGCCGGGGTGGACGAGGTCGGCCGCGGCGGCGGCGATCGCGGCCTTCTCGGCCGTCTGCAGCGAGGACTTCGCCGCGAACCCGGGTTCCTCGGCGCTGCGCCCGGAGATGGCGGTCGCTCCGCCGTGGACGCGGGCCACCATCCCCTTGCGGGCCAGGGTGGCGATGTCCCGGCGGATGGTCATGTCGGAGACGCCGAGCAGGTCGACGAGGTCGCTCACCCTCGCGCCACCGGTGAGGCGCACCGCGTCGAGGATGCGTTCCTGTCGTTGCCGTGCGAGCACTGTGGCAGCCTCCTTCCGGTGCCCGACCCAGCCTGGACCTCGTGGTCGACTCAAGTCAACAATCTCGAACATCGAACCCTGTGCGACTGCTCGGACTCAGTTCGATTACGACACCTTGAGGGCCTTGACATGCGGGTCATGGGCCACCATCGTGTGATTCATTGTGTGGGGTCGTGTTCGACTGTGTTCGCCCCAACTGGCTGGTGCGTGCCAGCGTCGGCACGCCGAAGGAGGCAGGAATGTCCCGTCCCGAGTCCGAGGCCGAGTACCTGGCCCGGTTCACCCCATCCTCGGTCGCCGGCACGTCCGTCGCTCGCCGAACACTGCTCCGAGGCGCGCTCGGGGTGGGGGCCGCGTTCGGGCTTCCCGCAGCCCTCGCGGCCTGCGGTAGCGATTCCAGCACCGGGTCGAGCAGCGCCAGCACCGGCGGCTCGGCCGCCGCGGGCGCTGTCAGCGGCGCGCTCAAGTTGGGCTCGAACGAGTCGGACCCGGTTCCGAAGAAGGCGGTGCAGGACCTGGTCGACACCTTCTCGAAGGCGAACGCCGGGGTGAAAGTGGCGGTCAACACGGTGGACCACAACACCTTCCAGGAGAACATCAACAACTACCTGCAGGGCAAGCCGGACGACGTGTTCAAGTGGTTCGCCGGATACCGCATGCGGTTCTTTGCTGCTCAGGGCCTGGCGGGGGACCTCAGCGAGGTGTGGGCGGGACTCACCGGGTTCAGCGACGCGTTCAAGACGGCGGCCACCGGCGACGACGGCAAGCAGTACCTCGTCCCGATCTACAACTACCCGTGGGCCGTCTTCTACCGTCCGTCGGTCTGGAAGGCGAAGGGCTACACGGTCCCGAAGACGCTGGACGAGATGACCACGCTCGCCAAGCAGATGCAGAAGGACGGCCTGGTCCCGATCGCCTTCGCCGACAAGGACGGCTGGCCGGCGATGGGAACCTTCGACATCCTCAACATGCGGATCAACGGCTATCAGTTCCACATCGACCTCATGGCAGGCAAGAAGGCGTGGAACGGCCCCGAGGTCAAGAAGGTCTTCGACACCTGGACCTCGCTGCTGCCCTACCACCAGGCTGACTCCCTCGGTCGGACCTGGCAGGAGGCAGCACAGTCTCTGCAGCAGAAGAAGTCGGGCATGTACCTGCTCGGTTCCTTCGTCGCCCAGCAGGTCGACAAGGGGCAGGACCTCGACTTCTTCACCTTCCCGGAGATCGACCCGGCCATCGGCGCGGATGCCATCGACGCCCCGATCGACGGGTTCATGATGTCGGCCAAGCCGACCAACAAGGCCGCGGCGACGGCTTTCCTCAGCTTCGTGGGCACGCCAGAGGCCGGGAATGCCTACGTCAAGGCCGACCCGTCCAACGTGGCCGCGAATTCGAAGTCGGACACCAGTGGGTACACGGCGGTGCAGAAGAAGTCCGCCGAGATCATCAGTGGCGCGAAGAGCATCGCCCAGTTCCTCGACCGGGACACCCGGCCGGACTTCGCCTCGACGGTGATGCTTCCGCAGCTCCAGGCGTTCATCAAGGACCCGAAGAACGTCGGCTCGATCCTCGACAGCATCGAGAGCCAGAAGAAGTCGATCTTCATCTCCTGACCTCACGCGGAAAGACGTCCTGACCCACGAGGAGAGGCAGGCCACAATGGCGGTCAGCGGTAGCGACTACCCGCTCGTCAGCCCTGCCACGGTCGCGACAGCCCCGGCGGGGGGTGCCCATGAAGGCATCCCCCGCGGCGGCCGCGTCCGGCGGCTGTCCGGCCGCGACCGCGTCGTGGTCGCGCTCATGGTGGTCATCCCGACCATGCTCGTCGTCGGGCTCGTATGGCTGCCGGCCATAGCCACCGTGGTGCTGTCCTTCGCCCGGTGGACCGGCGTCGGTGGCCTGGACACCATCGAGTGGGTCGGGACGACGAACTACGTCAACGTCTTCACGAACTACCCGCCGTTCGTCCCGGCGATGAAGCACAACCTGCTCTGGCTGTTGGTGCTGTTCGTCTTCGCCACACCGTTCGGCATGTTCCTTGCCGTGCTGCTCGACAAGGAGATCAAGGGCAGCCGCATCTACCAGACCGCGCTCTACCTGCCGGTCGTCCTGTCTCTGGCGCTGATCGGCTTCATCTGGCAGCTGTTCTACTCCCGCGACCAGGGCCTCATCAACGGACTGCTCGGGACCACGGTGGACTGGTACGGCGACTCCAGCGTCAACATCTGGGCCGTCCTGGTCGCTGCGAGCTGGCGACATGTCGGCTATGTCATGCTGCTCTACCTGGCCGGGCTGAAGGGTGTGGATCCTTCGCTCCGTGAAGCTGCACAGATGGATGGCGCCACCCAGGTGCAGACGTTCTTCCGGGTCGTCTTCCCGGTGCTACGCCCGATCAACCTCATCGTCCTGGTCATCACGGTGATCGAGGCACTGCGGGCCTTCGACCTCGTCTGGGTCATCAACAAGGGCCGCAACGGCCTCGAGCTCATCTCCGCCCTCGTGACTCAGAACGTCGTCGGTGAGGCCAGTCGGATCGGCTTCGGCTCCGCCTTGGCGACGATCATGTTCGTGATCTCGTTGGTGTTCATCACCATCTATCTGTCCACCGTCATGCGTGAGGAGGAGCGGTGACCGACACGGCGACCCCGCCGATCCCGCAGAGCCGACCGATTGCGAGGTCCCGGCGAAGGATCACTCCGGCCCGGGTGACACTCCATGTCTTCTTGTCGATCATTGCTCTGGCGTGGTTGTTCCCGGTGGCGTGGGCCTTGCTCAACTCGTTGCGGGACTATTCCTACACCTCGGTGCACGGCTATGTATCGCTCGGCGGTTGGACCTTTCAGAACTACACGAACGCCTGGAAACAGGCCGACTTCACCACGCACTTCCTGAACTCGGTGTACATCACCGTGCCTGCGGTGCTCGCCACCTTGTTCTTGGCCTCGTGTGTGGCGTTCGTGCTGGCCCGGTTCAGCTTCAAGCTCAACCTCGCGATGCTCGGGCTGTTCACAGCCGCGAACCTGCTGCCGCAGCAGTCCCTTCTCATCCCGCTGTTCCGGCTCTACCGAGCCATTCCGCTGCCGCTGTGGATGAGCGACTCCGGCCTCCTGCTCGACAGCTACTGGGGTCTGATTCTGGTGAACACCGCCTTCCAGACCGGCTTCTGCGCGTTCGTGCTGTCGAACTACATGAAGACGTTGCCCAAGGAGCTCTACGAGGCGGCGATGGTCGACGGCGCCGGCATCTGGCGCCAGTTCTGGCAGATCACGATGCCACTGTGCCGCCCACCGCTGGCGGCGCTGGCGACTCTCGAGGTGACCTGGATCTACAACGAGTTCTTCTGGGCGACGGTGCTCGTCCAGTCCGGCAGCAAGTTCCCGGTGACCAGCTCACTGAACAACCTGCGCGGGACGTTCTTCACCGACCTCAACCTCGTCGCGGCCGGCTCGATGATCGTCGCGATACCCACGTTGATCATCTTCTTCCTGCTGCAGAAGCAGTTCGTGGCCGGTCTGACCCTGGGGGCCAACAAGGGATGACTCTGCTGCTCCGCGCCGCGGGGGTGGCCGTCCTGGTCGACCTCGCGGGGGAGGGGCTGCCGCGGGTGCTGCACTGGGGGCGCGATCTCGGCGACCTCGACCCGCCGGCGTGCGACCGGCTGGTTGCCGACCTCGTGCCGGCCATTCCGCCGAGTGCCCTCGACGAGCCCTGGCCGTTGACCCTGCTGCCGGGTCAGGCGGACGGCTGGTCCGGGCGTCCGGGGCTGGCCGGCGAGCGGGACGGCGCGGTGGGCTTCCCCCGGTGGCGGCTCGGCGCCGTCCCGTCCGCGGTCACCGAACCCGATGGCGCCCAACGGGTCATCGTGACGGCGGGCGACGATCGGACCGGCCTGACCCTGCAGAGCGAGCTGCGGCTGGAGGCCGGGGGGCTGCTGCGCATCCGGCACACGATCACCAATGCCGGCGACTCGCCCTATCGGCTGGGTGAGGTCCTTGCCCTGCTTCCGGTGCCCGAGACCGCCACCGAGGTGCTCGACCTGACCGGGCGCTGGTGCCGCGAGCGCTCCCCGCAGCGTGGCCCACTGCACTTCGGCAGCTGGGCCCGGGAGTCGCGCCGCGGCCGGACCGGTCACGATGCCCCGCTCCTGCTGGTCTGCGGCACACCGGGTTTCGGGTTCCGTCGCGGGGAGGTCTGGGCAGCCCACGTCGCCTGGAGCGGCAACCACGTGCACCTCGCCGAGCGGCTGCCCGAAGGTGCGGGCGCCCATGGCGGTGCCGTGCTCGGCGGCGGCGAGCTGCTGCTGCCCGGGGAGGTGACCCTGGCTCCGGGCGGGGAGTACACCGGCCCCTGGGTCGTCTTCACCTACAGCGAGAACGGGTTGGACGGCGCGAGCGCGCGCGTCCATCGGTGGCTGCGATCCCGGCCCACGCATCCGGCGAGCCCGCGGCCGCTGGTGCTGAACACCTGGGAGGCCGTCTACTTCGACCACACCCTGGACCGGCTGATGACGCTCGCCGAGCGCGCGGCGTCCGTGGGGGTGGAGCGGTTCGTGCTGGACGACGGGTGGTTCGGCGGCCGTCGGCACGACCGGGCGGGGCTGGGGGACTGGTCCGTCTCGGCGCAGCTGTGGCCCGACGGGTTGCGCCCGCTGGCCGACCGGGTCCGCGCGCTGGGGATGGACTTCGGGCTGTGGTTGGAGCCGGAGATGGTCAACCTCGACTCCGACCTGGTCCGCGCCCATCCCGACTGGGTGCTGGGCGCCGCGACCGACGTGCCGGCAGACGTTCCGGCCGGGGTGCCGGCCGGGGTGCCGGCCGGGGTGCCGCGGTCCTGGCGCCACCAGCAGGTGCTGAACGTGGCGGTGCCCGGCGCCTATGCCTACCTGCTGGAGCGGATCGACGCCCTGGTCAAGGAGATCGGCGTCGCCTACATCAAGTGGGACCACAACCGTGACCTGCACGAGGCCGGTGGGCACGCGCAGACCCAGGCCGTCTACCGGCTGCTCGACGCGGTGCGCGAGCGCAACCCCGGGCTGGAGATCGAGTCCTGCGCGTCCGGCGGCGCCCGGGTCGACCTGGGCATCCTCGAACGCACCGAGCGGGTCTGGGCCTCGGACACCAACGACGCCCTGGAGCGCCAGCAGATCCAGCGCTGGACGTCGCTGCTGCTTCCGCCGGAGCTGGTCGGCTCCCACGTGGGCGGTCCCGTCTCGCACACCACCGGCCGGACCGCCGATCTCGGCCTGCGCTGCCTCACCGCGCTGTTCGCCCACGCGGGCATCGAGTGGGACATCACCCGGTGCACTGAGGAGGAGATCACCCAGCTCGCCGGCTGGGCCCGGCTCTACCGGGAGCTGCGGCCGCTGTTGCACAGCGGAGACGTGGTCCGGGCCGACCCGAACGACGCGCTGCAGCCGCTCGATCCGGACACGCTGCTCCACGGCGTCGTCGCGCCCGACCGCGGCGAGGCGGTGTTCGGGTACACCAGGCTCCGGACGTCGACCTCTGCCCACCCGGGGCGGCTGCGCCTGCCCGGGCTCGACCCGCAGCGGGTCTACCGGGTGCGCCGCCGCGACGAGGCCGGCACGGCGCGCGGCCAGGCGATCGGCCAGCCACCGTGGTGGAC
>JBAPWU010000644.1:0-2214 GCA_049283855.1 Kineosporiaceae bacterium | reverse complement strand
GCTCAGCCCTGCCCGCCTCACTGCGCGGCCCGACCGGGGCCCGGGCGATCGGACGGCAGGCCGCCGTGGCCGCCGGGGGGTTGGTGGCCGGGGCCGGAGCGCTGCTGGTGCTGATGTGGCTGCTGGGTCACCTGCTCTGAGCGAAGCTTGCCGACAACCGCTCGTCGATCACGTGCGGGGGAGCCCTAAGGCCGGAGCAGCCGCTGCTGTGCCCGACTGTGCACTGCCCCAGATGTGGGGCAGTGCACAGCTCCGCGGGGCAGGGGTGCCTTGGGGCAGGGGTGCCTCTGCGGACCCGCGAGATGAGCTCGTGGGCGGGTCAGACCAGCGGTGTGCGCTGGACACCGTCCGGAAGCGAAGTTCTGCGGGTCGAGCCACACCTGGTACCGCGCCCGCAGCGCCGGCCAGTCCTTGTCCACGATCGCGAACCATGCCGTGTCCCGGTTGTCGCCCTTGACCACCATGTGCTGGCGGAACAGACCCTCGTAGGCGAAGCCGAAACGTTGCGCGGCCCGCCGTGACGACGCGTTGCGGGCGTCGCACTTCCACTCCAGCCGCCGGTAGCCGAGCACGGCGAAGACGTTCTGCGCGAACAGGTACAGCGCCTCCGTGGCGACCCGGGTGCGGGCGATCGGCGGACCCCACAGGATCGACCCGATCTCAGTCACCCCGTGGGTGGGGTCGGTGCGCATCAGCGCCTGCCGCCCTGCGCAGCGCCCGGTCGCGGCGTCCAGCACCGCGAAGAACAGCGGGTCCTCGCTCTCCGACACCTCGTCCACCCAGTTCGCGAGTGCGGACGCCGAACCGGGGGGCTCCTCCCTCAGGTACCGGAACCGCGCGGCCACGTCGCTGGGAGGGTCGGCCGTGGACGTCGCGAACAGGTCGGTCACGTGCTGCGGGCCGATCGGCTCGAGCCGGCACCAGCGGCCGGTGAGCGAGATCCGCTCCGGGCGGGCCCGCGCCGTCCAGCCGCTCAGGTCCTTCGTGTCCTCAGGCACACCCATAGCCAGGATCATGCCGGACCACCCACGTGCGGCAGCGTCCCGGTAGCCTGCCCACAGCCGGGCCCGCGCCCGGGTTGGCAGTGCGTCAGAGAGGCATGCCCATGGCCGACCGCACGGAGTCGAGCATCGTCGTCGCGGCACTGCCGGCGCAGGTCCTCGATGTGATCGCCGACTTCGAGGCGTACCCGGCGTGGACGGGAGCCGTTCGCAGCGCCGCCGTGCTCGAGGAGGACGACGGCGGCTGGGCCCAGCAGGTGCGGTTCACCCTCGACGCGGGAGCAATCAAGGACACGTACACCCTGGCCTACCAGTGGGACGTCACCGAGCATGGCACCGGGGCCGTGTCCTGGACGCTGGTCGAGGCCACCATCCTCAAGACCATGGACGGCACCTACCGGCTGCGCGTGATCGAGGGGGGCACCGAGGTGACCTATCAGCTCGCGGTCGAGGTGCGGATGCCGATGCTCGGGATGCTCCGCCGCAAGGCCGAGAAGACGATCATCGACACTGCTCTCACCGAGCTCAAGAAGCGGGTCGAGGGGTAGTCGTTGCGTCTGATCCTGTTCACCGGCAAGGGGGGTGCCGGGACCACCACGCTGGCCGCGGCCGGTGCCGTCCACGCGGCCCGGTGCGGGATCAAGACGTTGTTGCTGTCCCTGGGCGGCGACGGTTCGCTGGACGACATCCTGCCCCCCGCCACCGAGATCGGGGGCTCGCTGACGCGCCGGATCGGATCGGCGGGACCAGCGGTCGCCTCCGCCGCGGTCGCGGAGCACCTGAGGGCCCTGCTCGGCCAGGTCGGCGTCGACCCTGTCCCTGCCGAACTGATCGGCGTCCTGCCCGGGATCGACGAGCTCGCCGCGCTGTTCGAGGTGCGGGAGGCCGTGGCGGAGGGCCCCTGGGATCTGGTGATCGTCGACCTCGGCCCGTCGGGCGAGGCGCTGCG
Source organism: Kineosporiaceae bacterium (assembly GCA_049283855.1). Lineage (GTDB taxonomy): Bacteria > Actinomycetota > Actinomycetes > Actinomycetales > Kineosporiaceae > JADJPO01. Next base: position 264 of record JBAPWU010000644.1, on the reverse strand, counting down.
ACTGCTGGCCCTGCCCGAGGCCCTGACCCACTACCTGGAGCGGATGCTCGGGGTCGGGCGTCGGGTCCAGCGCGCGATGAGTCTGCCCGCCGATCCGCTGGTGGCCGGGGCCGACCGGCTGCTCGGGGAACTTGCCGCGACCGCCGAGGTGCTGCGTGCGCCGTCCACCTCGGTGCGCCTGGTCAGCGGCTCCGGGCCTGTGGCCATGGCGCACACCGGACGGACGCTGACCCGGCTGGCCCTGCACGGTGCCCGGGTCGAGGT
>JBAPWU010000643.1:0-16561 GCA_049283855.1 Kineosporiaceae bacterium | reverse complement strand
GGCCTGGGCGGACGGCGGGGTGCGCCACCCCCGGGACGTGGCCCTGGCGCTGGCCGCGGGGGCGAGCCAGGTGATGATCGGCACCTGGTTCGCCGGCACCTACGAGAGCCCCGGCGACCTGCTGCTGGACGAGCAGGGCCGGCCCTACAAGGAGAGCTACGGGATGGCCTCGTCCCGGGCCGTGGCGGCCAGGACCCATGCCGACAGCCCGTTCGACCGGGCCCGCAAGGCCCAGTTCGAGGAGGGCATCTCCAGTTCGCGGATGTACCTGGACCCGCTGCGCGGCGGGGTCGAGGACCTGATCGACCAGATCACGGCCGGGGTGCGCAGCGCCTGCACCTACGTCGGTGCGGCCGATCTGGAGCAGATGCACGACCGGGCCGTGGCCGGCGTCCAGTCCCGGGCCGGCTTCGAGGAAGGGCGCCCGCTGCCGGCCGGATGGTGAACCGGCCGGAGGTGCGCCCGGCGGCGGGCGTGAGATCGGCCGGCCGGTAGGGTTGGCCCGGTGAACGCCTGGCTGTTCCTCGGCGTCGGCGTGCTCCTCACGATCGGCACGGCACTGTTCGTCGCCGCCGAGTTCTCCCTGGTCAGCCTGGACCGGCCCACGGTCGAGCGCGCTGTCGCGGCCGGGGACACCCGGGCCGTGGGGGTGCTCGCCGCCGTCCGCTCGCTGTCCACCCAGCTCTCCGGTGCGCAGGTCGGGATCACGCTGACCACCCTGGTGGTCGGCTACCTGGTCGAGCCGTCGCTGGCCACCCTGCTCAGCGGGCCGCTGTCGGTGCTCGGGCTGACTCCCGAGGCGACCCGCGCCGTCGCGGTGGGCACCGGCCTGTTCCTGGCCACGGTGTACTCGATGATCCTCGGTGAGCTGCTGCCGCAGAACCTCGGCATCTCGGTCCCCTTGGCCACGGCGAAGGTGGTGGCCGGGCCGCAGCGCGCCTTCACCCGCGCCGTCCTGCCGCTGATCTGGTTGCTCAACGGCAGCGCGAACCGGTTCCTGCGCGCGCTGGGCGTCGAGCCGCAGGAGGAGCTGTCCAGCGGGCGCTCCCCGGAGGAACTGGCCGCCCTGGTCCGGCGCAGCGCCCAGGAGGGCACCCTGGACGAGCAGACCGCGACCCTGATCACCCGCTCGCTCGACTTCAGCGCGCACACCGCCGACGAGGTGATGACCCCCCGGGTGCGCGTGGTCGCGGTGAAGCTGGACGAGACCGCGGCCGACGTGATCCGCCTCGCCCGCCGGACCGGGCTCAGCCGCTTCCCGGTGGAGGAGGAGGGGATCGACGACATCGTCGGGGTGGTGCACGTGAAGTCGGCGGTCGCCGTCCCTCGCGAACGCCGGGCAGAGGTGCCGGTGTCAGCGCTCATGTCGGAGCCGCTGCGGGTGCCGGAGTCGCTGCGCCTGGACCCGTTGCTGCTCACCCTGCGCGAGCAGGGGCTGCAACTGGCCGTGGTGGAGGACGAGTACGGCGGCACCGCCGGCATCGTCACCCTGGAGGACGTGATCGAGGAGATCGTCGGGGAGGTCTCCGACGAGCACGATCGCAACCGGGCCGGCCTGATCCGGCGGCGCGACGGCTCCTACCTGCTGCCGGGCCTGATGCGCCCCGACGAGGTGGCCGATGCGATCGGGCTGGCCGTGCCGGAGGACCCCGCCTACGAGACGGTCGGCGGCTTCCTGATGGCCCGCCTGGGACGGATCCCCGAACCGGGGGACGTCGTGCACCTGCCCGGGGCGCGGCTGAGCGTGGAGCGGATGGACGGACGCCGGGTGGACCGGGTCCGCGTGGTCGCGGTCCCGCTGGCCGCCGACGAGGGCCCGGCAGCGGGGAAGCCGTCGTGAGCTCGACCGCCGCGCTCGTCCTGGCCGGGGTGCTGCTGCTGCTCAACTCCTTCTTCGTCGGTGCCGAGTTCGCCGTCATCTCGGCCCGGCGCAGTCAGGTCGAGCCCCTGGTCAGCGCCGGGAGGCGGGGCGCTCGCACCACGCTGTGGGCGATGGAGAACGTCTCGCTGATGCTCGCCGCCGCCCAGTTGGGCATCACGGTCTGCTCCCTGGGCCTGGGGGCGGTGGCCGAACCGGCCCTGGCCCACCTGCTGGAGGGGCCGTTCCAGGCCGTGGGCCTGCCCCCCGGGCTGCTGCACCCGCTGGCGTTCGCGATCGCCCTCGGCGCCGTGGTGTACCTGCACGTGGTGGTCGGGGAGATGATCCCGAAGAACCTGGCCCTGGCCGCCCCCGAACGGGCCGCGCTGGTGCTGGCGCCGGCGCTGGTGGTGGTGGCGCGGGCGCTGTCGGTGCTGATCCGCGCGCTCCGTGCCGCGACCAACGGTCTGCTGCGACTGATCCGGGTGGAGCCCAAGGAGGAGCTGGCCAGCGCCTTCACCGCCGAGGAGGTGCACTCGATCGTCGCGGAGTCGCGCAAGGAGGGCCTGCTGGAGCCGGGCCACGACCTGCTCACCGGAGCGCTCGAGCTGTCCCGGCGCGCCGCCGCCGACGTGATGGTGCCCTGGGACCGGTTGGTGACCGTGCCGGCCGGCTCGACCCCCGAGGACGTCGAACGGCTGGTCGCCAGCACCGGCTACTCCCGCTTCCCGGTCGTGGACGATGCGTCGCGCGCGCCGATCGCCGGGTACCTGCACCTGAAGGATCTGCTCTACGCCGACGACGAGCGCTATTCCGAGCCGATTCCCGTGGGCCGGGTCCGAGCCCTGGTCGAGGTCGGTGCCCAGGACGACATCGAGGACGTGCTGGCCGCGATGCAGCGCTCCGGCTCTCACCTGGCCCGGGTGGTCGGTGGACCCGCTCCGTCGAGTGGAGCGGCAGGCGAGGCTGGCGTCACCGTCGGTGTGGTCTTCCTGGAAGACGTTCTGGAGGAGCTGGTCGGGGAGGTCAGAGACGCGACGCAGCGTTCCGGAGCGCACCTGGCCGCCGTTCGGACCACGTACTCCCTGTGATCTGTTCGTCGCCGACAGCCCAGGTCACCGGGGGAATGACCTCGCCAGAGGGTCAGGAATGATTACTCAACGTTACATCGTAAGATTACTCTATGTAGTCAATTTCGAACGTGGGGTCGTGGCTCTGTTAAGGGAACGACATGACGCGCCCAAGACATGCCTCGAAACTTGCAGCACGCCGTGATCAACCAGTTATATGGCCGCTACCCGCAAGAGCACAGCTCCAAACGTTCCCCAGACGTGGAGGCCCATCCCGTGCCGTCGCAGTGCGTCGACGCCCCGCCGATGACCCGGCGGCGACGAACGGAGCGGGTGGCCAGGAGCAGCAGCGCCGTCCAGCCGACCGCAGACTGGATCGCGCTGGTGAGGCGGGCGGCTCCTCCTCCCGAGACATCGGATCTCTCGGGTGAGGCGTTACTGGCCCGCGGCGCGGTGCCCGGTCTGCCCCCTGGCGTGGTGGACACCCGCCCGGCAGGCCTGCGCGTGATCGACATCCGGGATGGCGTCCAGCTGCACGACGGGGTTCTGGACACCCGCCCGCACGGCATCGAGGTGCTCATCGACACCCCGCCGAGCCCGTTCGCGGCCGATGCGCCATGGGCGCCGGCCCCGCAGCCGGCTCCGGAGGACGAGGCGACCGCAGACGTGCCCCGGATCGTCGACGTGTCCGTCCCGGTGCCTCCGCCGTCGGACGACGTCAGGATCCCGGCGGCCGAGCGGCCCTCCCCGTACATGCGCCGTTCCGAGATGCGTCGGCTGGAGGCCCGCGCCGCGCGCCGTCCGCCGTCCGCTTCGCTGAGCCTGCCTCAGGTGGGCATCGCGAGCGCCCTGGGGCTGGCCACCATCGCCGCGCCGCTGACCGGCTCACTCAGCGCTCCGTTGCAGGCCGGCGCCAATCGGCTCTCCACCACCACCTCGAACTCGATCATCGCGGCGGCTCCGGCCGAGGTGACGGCCGCGTTCCCGCAGTCCGGTTCCGCCCCGCTCAATGCGGTGGAGAAGGTGCGGCTCGTCGTCGACGACAGCCGCCTCTCGTCGGTCCCGGCCGCCATCGCCGCCCCGGGCCGGGTGCTGGCCACCCGGGCCTCGCGGGGGGGCTCGGCGCGGGCGGTGCTCCCCGACTGCGACGGCGTCGTGCCGGCGTCGGCGAAGTCGGCGGGCAATGGTCGTCTGCCGGCGTCGGCCCTGTGCACGCTGTGGAACCGGGACGAGAAGCTGCGGGCCGACGCGGCGGTCGCCCTGGCCAAGCTGAACGTGGCCTACACGCAGTCGTTCGGCCATGACCTGTGCATCACCGACTCCTACCGCACCCTGTCCGAGCAGTACACCGTGAAGGCCCTGCGCGGCTACCTGGCCGCAGCGCCCGGCACGAGTGAGCACGGCTGGGGCCTGGCGATCGACCTGTGCGGAGGGGCCGGCATCGCCGGTACCGAGACCTTCCGCTGGCTGCGCGCCAACGCCACGCGCTATGGGTGGGACAACCCGGACTGGGCGCAGAGCGGCGGCAGCGGTGCCTACGAGCCCTGGCACTGGGAGTACTTCGCCGGCCAGGACGGGCCCTCCGGCCGCGACTGACCCGGCTCAGTGGACGGGGACGCTCGGCTGGGCGATCTCGCCACGCTCGAGGGCGAGGCCCGGTAGCTCCAGGCGCAGCGTGGCCATGCCGCCCGACAGGGACCGCACGTCGTCGAACCCCTTCTGTGCCAGCACGCGCAGCGCCAGGTAGGAGCGGAAGCCGGAGGCGCAGTACGCCAGCACCGGGCGGCCCGCCGGTACCTCGCCCAGTCGTTCGCGCAGCTCGGTGTGCGGGATGTTCAGGGCCCCGGGCAGGTGGCCGCGGGCGAACTCGCCCGCCGACCGGACGTCCAGCAGCACCGCCTCGCCGTCCAGCACGCCGGGGTCGGTGCCGCGCCAGAGGGTCAGCAGGCCGTCCAGCACGTTCGAGGCCTCGAAGCCGGCCATGTTCACCGGGTCCTTCGCCGACCCGAAGGGCGGCGCATAGGCCAGCTCCAGCTCGGCCAGGTCGCGCACGGTCATGCCCGCCCGGATCGCCGTGGCGATCACGTCGATCCGTTTGTCCACCCCCTCGGTCCCGGTGGCCTGGGCACCGAGGATCCGCCCGTCGGGAGCGAAGATCAGCTTGAGGTGCATGGTGCGGGCGCCGGGGTAGTAGCCGGCGTGATGGCCGGGGTGCAGGTGCACGGCGTGGTGGGCGATCCCTGCGGCCTGCAACGACTTCTGGCTGCGGCCGGTGGTCGCCGCGACGGCGTCGAACACGCGCACGATGGCGGTGCCCAGCACCGGTACGCGGCCGCCCTCGCGGCCGAACAGGTGGTTGGCCACCGCACGGCCCTGCCGGTTGGCCGGCCCGGCGAGCGGCACCATCGCGGGTTGGCCGGTCACGGCGTCGATCACCTCGATCGCATCGCCCACGGCGTACACGTCCGGCGCCGAGGTCTGCAGGTACTCGTCCACCCGGACGGCGCCGCGCGGGTTCACCTCGATCCCTGCCTCCACGGCGAGCGAGGACTCCGGCCGCACCCCGACCGCGAGCAGCACCAGATCGGCCGGCAGGCTCTGCCCGTCGGACAGCTCCGCCCGCACCGCACCGGCGCCGTCGGCGGGCTCTCCCGGGCGGATGCCGGTCAGCGAGGTGGACAGGTGCACCTCGACCCGGGCCTTGGCCAGCTCACGCTGCACGGTCCGAGCCATCTCGGGGTCCAGCGGTGGCAGGACCTGGTCGGCCAGCTCCACGATGGTGACCGAGAGCCCGCGGTGGCGCAGCGCCTCGGCGGCCTCCAGCCCGATGAAACCAGCCCCGACCACGACCGCGCGCTGCGCGCCGCCGTCCACGATCGAACGCAGGGCGTCGACGTCCATCACGGTGCGCAGCACCCTGACGGCGGGGGAGTCCACCCCGGGGATCGGCGGGATCACCGGCGAGGCGCCGGTGGACAGGACGAGGGCGTCGTAGCTCTCCACGTACTCCCGCCCGGTCGCCCGCTCGCGCACCCGCACCTGATGCTCGGCCGCATCGACGCCGAGCACCTCATGCCCGGTGCGCACGTCCAGGGCGAGTGCGGCGGCCAGGGTCTGCGGGGTGTGCAGCAGCAGCGCTCCCCGCTCGGTGATCTCGTCGGCCAGGTGGTAGGGGAGTCCGCAATTGGCGTAGGAGACGTAGGCGTCACGCTCCAGGACGACGATCTGCGCATCTTCGGCCAAGCGGCGGGCGCGGGCGGCGAAACTCATTCCGCCCGCGACGCCGCCGACGACGACGACCTTCATCGTGTGATGCCTCTCATCCGGCGATGGCCGGAGTCTATGCGGCCGCCATGCGGCACGCGGTCAGCGGCAGCTGCAGCGGCGATCGGCGGGGACGCCGGCCAGAACCTGGTCGGCGTGCTGGCCGCAGCCGGACCAGGTGGTCTTCCTGCAGCGGGGGCAGACAGCGGGGCTGCACATGGGGCGCTCCTCCTCGGGTCGTTGGTCAACGACGTCAATGATACCCCAGGGGGTATGTATTCCTCTCAGTGGGAGGCTGTGGCGAGCAACTCACGGAGCTGCCCGACGGTCGGAACCCGGCCCGAGACGAGGAGCTTCTCGTCGACCACGAGCGCGGGGGTGGACATCACGCCGTAGCCGGCGATGGTCGGGTAGTCCTCGACCTTCTCCACGGTGGCATCCAGGCCGAGGTCGCTCAGGGCCCGGCGGGTGGCCTTCTCCAGGTTCTTGCAGTTGGCACAGCCGGGGCCGAGCACCTTGATGATCACTTCGGTTCCTTCCGAGGGGGCGTCCTCACCCGAGGACGGCGTTGAACAGGTAGCCGACGGCGATGATGCCGGCGGCGACGATGCCGACGAATGCGGCCAGCAGCGGGGGTTTCAGGACGCGCCGTAGCAGGATCAGCTCCGGCAGGGAGAGTGCGACGACGCTCATCATGAACGCCAGCAGGGTGCCCATCGGCAGGCCCTTGTCGTGCAGCGCCTGCACCAGCGGCATGATCCCGGCGGCGTTGGAGTACAGCGGCACCCCCACCGCGACGGCCACCGGCACGCCGAACGCGCTACCGGCGCCGGCATAACGGGTGAACAGGTCCTCGGGCGCCCAGCCGTGGATCACCGCGCCGAGGCCGATCCCGACCAGCAGGTAGGGCCAGATCTTGTGCAGGATCGATCGGGCCTCCTCGACGCCGAGCAGCAGTCGGTCGTCCAGGCTCAGCCCGGCGGTGGAGTCCAGGACCTGTCCGTGCAGCCGGGTCTCGAACACGAAGGGCTCCACCCAGCGCTGCACGCCGAGCCGGCCGAGCAGCCAGCCGGCCACGATCGCGACGCTCAGTCCGGCGACGATGTAGAGCCCGGCGATGCGCCACCCGAACATGCTGGCCAGCAGGCCGACGGCGATCTCGTTGACCAGGGGGGAGGCGATCAGGAAGCTCAGGGTCACCCCGATCGGCACGCCCGCGGCGACGAACCCGATGAAGGCGGGCACGGCGCTGCAGGAGCAGAACGGGGTGATCACGCCTAGGCCGGCGGCCATCACGTTGCCCGCGCCTTCCCTGCGTCCGCCGAGGAGGGCGCGGGTGCGTTCCACGCTCATGTAGGAGCGCAGCACGGTGACCGTGAAGATGATCCCGGTCAGCAGGAGCACGATCTTGACCGTGTCGTAGCAGAAGAAGCGCACCGACTCGGTCAGCCGCGCGGTCCGATCCATGCCCAGCAGGTCGTAGAGCAGCCTGTCCCAGGCAGGACCGTTGAGGCGATAGGCGCCGATCCAGGCCAGGACCGCGGCCGTGAGCGAGATCGACCGGCCGGCCGGCGTGTGCAGCCCGGACGTGGTCCGTTCTCGCAGGGCGGGCATCGTCATCACCTCGCCGCGGGGGTGGGCAGCGCGGCGTGGAGCCGGTCGAGAGCACCGTCGGCCAGTGAGTAGTCGATCCACCGGCCCCGGCGGACGCCGACGATCAGGCCGGCCTCACGCAGCACCTTGAGGTGGTAGCTGAGCAGGTTGGCCGCGATCGGCAGCCGCGACTGCAGTTCGCAGACGCACGTGGTTCCGGCCGTCAGCGTGTGCAGAACAGCCAGTCGGGTGGGGTCGGCGACTGCCGCCAGCAGCGCGGCGGGAGCCTCGACCCCGATCGTCGCGGGCGAGCTCACTTCAACATCCGTTGAAACAACCACAGTCGAATTCTCGGCCGCCGGACCGGGCGTGGGTCGGGATCAATGTCCTGTCCCGGCCGCAGGCCCGGGTGCGCCGCAGCCACCGGCGTAAGACTTCCGTCATCCCGCCGGGCTGGGCTCGGGCACCCTGCGTGCGCCAGAGTGCCGGCATGCCTGCCATTCGCGACCCGCACACGTTCGACGGCGGTGACCTGGCCTGCGGTGAACTGCTGCTCCTGCTGATCGGCTGGTTGCGAGGCATCACGCCGGGGACGACAGTGACCGTCGTGGCGACGGACCTCGCCGCACCGATCGACATCCCGGCGTGGTGCCACCTCACCGGCCACCGCTACGTGGGCTCGGGGAAGCAGCCCGACGATCGCCCGCACTATCTGGTCGACGTGTCCGCCACGGCTCGGGTCACCAGGGCCGGCACGCCGTGGCACCTCGCCCCCGAGCCCCGCGAGGTGGAGGAGGCAGCCCGCCCGGCGGCTCACCGGGATCGGGCGTAGAGGCCCGGAGGGAAGGTCAGGTGCAGCGGAAGACGTGCCGCCGGCCCTCGGCCCTGGCCTGGTCCTGGACGGCGACCGTGTCGGCGATGGTGGCCAGGACCTCCGCCAGCGGCAGCGGGTCATCGGCCACCCGCATCGCCGGATCGGTGACCGCGACCGGGTGCCACCAGGCGCCGTCCACGGTGAGCGTGGGCTCGGGGGTGAGGTCGTCGACGGTGACCGGCACGCCCTGCTCGGCGTGACCCTGCTCGGCAACCGGCCGGATCAACCGGTCCGCGATCGGGATGCCCAGGTCCTCCAGCCGGTCGTGCAGCGCCGCGGTCGCCCGCGGCGAGCTGTCCTGCACCGTCGCCGCGACCCGGATCCGGAACCCGAGTTCGCGGATCAGGGCAATGCCCTCCATCGTGCGGGCGTGGCTGCCGGCACCACGGTGCCGGTCGTGCAGGACGGCATCCGCCGAGTCCAGTGAGACCTGCAGGACGACGCGCCGGTCCAGGGCGTCGAGCATCGCGCGGCGCCGCCCTCGGCCGAGGACCATCGCGTTGGTCAGGATGGTCAGCTCCACCGATTCCGGGGCCTCGGTGACCGGCTGCGCCACCTGGTCCAGCTCGGGGTGCAGGAACGGCTCGCCGCCGGTGAGCAGCACCTCTCGCCCGCCGAGGGCGACGAACTCGGTCACCGCGGCCCGGGCCAGATCGGCCGGGAACCGCCGCTTGTCCGCACCGGGCCCCGATCGGGCGCAGCAGTAGTCGCAGGCCAGGTTGCAGTCGAAGTTGGTGTAGATCCACAGCCTGCTGCCCAGCGGCACCGCGGTGCCCAGGGTGAACCCGCTCTGCGCCGCGCCGGCGGGATCCACCTGTCGCCGAGGCTGTTTCGCCCGGTCGTGTCCACGCCGGATCGCCACGTGCCACGGGCCGTGGGCCGACTCGGTGGCCTGGGCGTCCAGGGTGTGCCCGGCGAGGCGGGCCCAGTCCGGCAGATCGTCGAGCACTGAGCGCTCCTCGGTGCGCAGCGCCAGAAGCTCACCCGGCTGCACGGTGCGCAGTGCCCGGGTGATGAGCAGGAGCAGCCCGCTGCCGCAGTCCATCGACCCGCCGTCCAGGTGGGCGGCCACCTCGGTCGGGAACGGTTCGGACCCCATGGTCACCCGATCAGTACGAGATGCACTGGGCGCCGTCGGCCAGGATGGCGACCAGCGTCGCTCCGCCGGCGACCTGGGCGCCCGGCACGAGGTCGGCCTCGCCGATGCCGCGCTTCTTGGCGCAGGGGCTGCACACCAGCAGGCGGCCGCCGGCCTCGACGAACCCGGTCAGCAGGTCGGCCAGCGGGGCGAACCCCTCCTCGCGGATCTTCTCGGCCTCACCGGTCTTGCCGATCCAGGCTCCGTCACAGGAGAGGAACACCGTGGTCTCCTGGCCCGAGGCCACCGAGGCGTTGGCGACGACGAAGCCGACCGTGGCCCGGTCCGGGTTGTCGTGGGAACTGGCGAGCGAGACGACGATGGCCACGTCGGTCCTTTCGGTGGGCGGGGTCGGTACGGTCGAGGCTAGCCCGCGGCGGTGGCGGGGAACCGTGGTCGGCCCAGGCGTAAGGATTCGGTAACCGGCGCACCGGAGCGGTCGAGGCGGCACCGGGCCTAGCCTGGCTGCGGAGCGTGTCGCTCGTTCGTTCGAGATCACCCGTGGAGGCTCCGATGGCTGGTCCCGAGCCGGCCGAGACCGCATACGCGCCGACCGCTCTGACGGCCTTCCCGCTCGCCGGGGACCGCCTCGCCCGGGGCTCGATCCTCGCGCTGAGGGTGGTGATGGCGTTCCTGTGGATCCAGAACACCCGCTGGAAGCTCCCGCCCGACTTCGGGGCCGACAGCCGGTCGGGCGGGCTCTACGACTACCTGCGCGAGGCCGTGCAGCATCCGGTGTTCCCGCCCTACTCCTGGTTGGTCGAACACGTGTTGCTGCCGAACCTGAGCGTGTTCGGGTGGGGGGTGCTGGCTGCCGAGGTGGTGCTCGGCGCCTGCCTCCTGGTGGGCCTGATGACCCGCCTCGTGGGTCTGATCGGCCTCGCCCAGTCGTTCGTGATCTTCCTGACCGTGGGGCAGACCCCGGGGGAGTGGCCGTGGGCGTACTACCTGATGATGGTCGGTTGCCTGGCCATCGCCGGGATGGGTGCCGGGCGGGTAGCCGGGCTGGACGGCGTCCTGCGGCCGAGAATGCTGGCCTCGCGCGGGCTGCTGCGACGTGCGGCGGTGTTCGCGTGAGTGCCGCCGGAGGACCTGCGACGACGGCTGACGGCGTGCTCGCGCCGGATGTGCGGGCCACCCTGCGCTGGCTCAGCGCCGTGGCGCTGGTCAGTCCGGTCTTCATGGCCGCCCCGAGCGGGGACGCCTACCGATGGCTGGACATGTCGGTGGTCTCCAGCGTGATCGCCGTCGTCGCCGGTCTGCTCGGACTGCTCGCCGCCTCCCGCGGCAGGCCTCCCGCGGCCCTGGCCGCAGGAGGCCTGTGCCTGCTTGCCGCGCTCGTCCGTCTGGTCGGGCTGCCCCTGGGTGTCAGCACGCCGATCGGGGGCAGCGCCGCCACGATGACGTTCCTGGGCGGGCTCGGCCTGGGCTACCTGCTGCTCGCCCTGGCCGACAGGCTGCCGCGCTGAGGTCAGGCCTGCGCCGCGGTGGCGACAGGAAGTAGGGTCTACTCTCCGTGGCCCGGGCCCGGGCCCGGTCTGGCCTTCTGGCCGTCGGCGAGGAGCCGGACGACGACGGCGATGCGTTCGGCGCGCCGTTGGGGCTGCGCTGCGTCGCGTTGATCCAGCGCAGGTACCCCTGGCGGTAGAACTGGGCGAGGGAGTCGAAGAACTCACCGGCCGCCGGGTCGGCGTCCAGCGCCGCTGCGACGTCCGCCGGCAGCTCGGCGCGCTGCGGTCCTTCGGGTGTGATCTGCACCTGGACCTGGTCGCCGGGTGATATTCCGCAGTCCCGGCGCCAGGCCGGTCCCAGGGCGAATCCGAGCCCGTCGCCGGCCTTCTCGATCACGGCCCGGACCGGCATGCCGTTCACGCTGCCGGTGACGTGGTGGCGTGCCTTGGCGCCAGGCTGCCAGGGCGCGCAGGCGGCGGCCACCCCTCGGCGCGAGTAGGCCGAAGCGGCACCGTGGGACCTCGGTCCCCAACCGTGTCCGTGGAAGCGCAATATATTGCGTATATGTCGGCCAACCCTTCCACGACGACGGAGACCGCGGTGCAGGCCGAGCTCTTCGGGTTCCTGTTCCTGTTGCTGCAGAACCTGTCTCGCCGCCTCGACGCGGGACTGGAGCGCTTCGGGCTGACCAGCCGGCAATGGCTGTTGCTCGCCGTGCTGGAGAAGGCCTTCCCGGGGCAGGCGCCCACCCTCAGCGAGGCAGCCGCCGTCTACGGCAGTTCGCGGCAGAACCTCACCCAGCTCGCCCGCCAGCTCGCCGACCGTGGATACCTGCAGATCGAACGGGATCCGGACGACGCCCGAGCCACCCGGCTGCGCGCCACCACGAAGCTGGGCGTCTTCGCCGAACCGGCCGTGAGGGCCGAGCAGGCTCAGCTCCTGGCCGAGGTCTTCGGCGCCCTCGACCCCGCGGAGGTGCGCACGCTGCGCACGCTCGTCGTCCGCTGCCTGGATCACCTCTCCGAAGGCCGATGGAAGGAAGAAGAATCATGACCGCACTCGCTGCCCGCCATCCCGCCTACCCGGTCGGGGCGGCACTCGCGCTGGTGACCACGATCGGTGCGGCGGCGACGTTCTTCGTGGACGGCGTGCTGCGCGGGCCGGCCGTGATGCAGGGTTCGGCGCGCGGGACCGCGCTGGTGATGCTGGCCGTCGCCGTACCGGCTCTGCTCGCGGGCATGTGGCTCGCCCGGCGCGGCTCGGTGCGCGGCGTTCTCGCCTGGCTCGGCGCGCTGGGGTACCTGATCTACAACGCCGTGATGCTGCTGTTCGGCACCCCGTTCAACCGCCTGTTCCTGTTCTATGTGGCCATCCTCGGGCTCGCCCTGGCGGGCACCATCTCGCTGCTCTGCGGGCTCGACGTCCCGGCACTCGCCGAGCGGCTGCGCGAGGCGCCGGCCCGGGCGATCGCCGTCTACGTGTGGGTCATCGCCGCCGCCAACGCCCTGATCTGGCTGCGGGTGGTCGTGCCGGGTCTCGGCGCCGAGGGCGCTCCGGCCTTCCTGGACGGCACCGGTCTGCTCACCAACCCGATCTACGTCCAGGACCTCGCGTTCTGGCTGCCGCTCGCGGGCCTGAGCGCCCGCTGGCTGTGGCGGCGCACGGCGTGGGGCTACGTGGTCGTGGGCGGGCTGCTGGGCATGTGGCTGATCGAGGCGATCGGGGTGACCAGCGACCAGTGGTTCGGCCACCGGGCGGACCCGGCCTCGACGGTGGCCACGCTGGGCGGGGCCTACCTGTTCGCGGTGATCGCGGTCGTGAACGCCGTGGCGATCACGCTCTTCCTCCGCCTCCGGCGGCGCGGTAGGGCTGCCTGACCTCGGTCCGCCAGGTGCTCGGGTCCGGCTGCTCGTTCGGGTCGGAGAGGTAGATCTCCCAGGGGGCGCCGTCCAGTTCCCCGCCCTGCTCGGCGACCCAGGCGATGAGGCTCCGGTAGGTCGGCTCCATCTCCTCGTAGGGACCGATATGGGTGGTCGTGGCGACCGTCCCCCCGGGCAACGTCGACGGACGCACCTCGCCGGCGGGGGTGATCCCCGTCACGACGGGGAACCCCGCCTCGACGGTGAACCGGTCGTCATCGTGCTGGAGATACCTCGCGAAGGGCGGGCCTGCCAGCTGGCTGCCCTGCGCCGCGACCGCGGTCGCGACGTCGCCGAAGACCGTGGCCAGCCACGGGCCGATCTCGGGGACCGTCAGGGTGGCATCGACCACCGCGGTGGGCCGGGTGTGCAGAACCTCGGTGTGGATCCCGGTCAGTGTGTGGGTCATGCGGCTCACGCTATTCGCGTTCTGGCGCAACGGCTGAGGGCCTTCTTCCCGGGCTGGTCTCACCGCTGGTGGGTAGCCTCCGCGGCGACCTCGGCCTCCTGGATGCGCCGGTGCACCCCATCCCTGATCCGCAGCAGGACGGCGGCGAGCAACGCGGCCAGCACGCTGCCGGTGAGCACGGCGACCTTGACGTGGTCGGTGCGTTCGGAGGCGAGGCCGAAGGCCAGCTCGCCGATCAGCAGGGAGACGGTGAAGCCGATCCCGGCCAGCAGCGCCACGCCCAGCACGTCCACCCAGGACAGCTCCTCGTCGAGTTCGGCGTGGGTGAGCCTGGCGACCAGCCAGGCCGCCCCGAGCACCCCCACGGGCTTGCCGATCACCAGGCCGGCGACGACCCCGAGCGCGACCGGGTCGCTCAGGGCACTGCGCAGCCCGTCCAGCCCGCCGATCGTGACTCCGGCGGCGAAGAACGCGAAGACCGGGACGGCGACCGCGGCGGACAACGGCCGGAACCGGTGTTCGAGGTGCTCGGCGAGCCCGGGCCCGGCGTCCGGACCGCCGGCGGCCTCGCTGCGCCGGACCGGGACGGTGAACGCGAGCAGCACGCCGGCGACGGTCGCGTGCACCCCGGAGGCGTGCACGAGGGCCCAGGTGGCCAGGGCCAGGGGGAGCAGCAGCCACCAGGAGCGGACCCGGCGCTGCACCAGGACCCCGAACAGTCCCAGGGGGATCAGGGCCGCCAGCAGGGGAACCGGCTGCAGGTCGGTGGTGAGGAACAGCGCGATGATCGTGATCGCGAGGAGGTCGTCGACCACGGCCAGGGTGAGCAGGAACGTCCGCAGTGCCGCGGGCAGGTGGCTGCCGATCACGGCGAGGACTGCGAGCGCGAACGCGATGTCGGTGGCCACCGGGATCGCCCAGCCCTGGGGGGCATCTCCACCGGCCGTTCTGGCGATCGCCAGATAGATGATCACAGGCGTGATCATCCCTCCGATCGCGGCGGCGACCGGCAGCGCCGCCCGGCGCGGGTCCCGCAGGTCGCCGGCGACGAACTCGCGCTTGACCTCGAGGCCGGCGACGAAGAAGAAGATCGCCAGCAGGCCGTCGGCCGCCCAGGCACTCACCGACAGGTTCAGGTGGAGGCTGGCCGGTCCCAGCACGGTGTCCCGCGCGGTGGCGTAACCGCCCGACCACGCCGAGTTCGCCCACACCAGCGCGAACACCGTCGCTGCGAGCAGGAGGGCGCCACCGAAGGATTCCCCCCGCAGCACGTCGGCGATCCGCCGAGCCTCGGGTACGGATCGCGGTTCGAACAGCAGGCGGCGCACCAGCGCCCGGCCCGGGAGGGACCACGCGGGGTCGGGCGGGGTCGGGGCCGAGTCAGGGCTCACGGTGGTCCGAAGGCCGGCGATCGAGGACCTGGCGCAGCACGTCGATCTCGTCCGTGATCACCGCGACCGTGCCGGTCGCGGCCAGCGCCGAGACCTCGGCGAGTGCGGCGGAGTCGTTCACGGGCCAGGTCATCACCAGGTCGACCCGCTCGTGCAGCGCGGCGGTGACGGCGGGAGTGAGCAGCGAGCGGTGCACCGAGACCCCGTGGGCTGTGGGCCCCGACCTCAGTCGCCGGGTCAGCAGGGCGAGCTCGCTGCGGTTCCGGGCGGACAGCACGGTGCGGACCCAGGGGATCTCGGCGAACGGCCGCAGCGCCGGCCAGTACCGCGAACACACCAGGACCGGCCGGTCCGGGGCGTACTCGTGCAGGCTGCGCGCCACCCGCGTGCCCACCGCGATCCGCCGTCCCTTGAGGTCCAGCATGAAGGTGGCTCCGCCCTGGGCGGCCGTGAGCAGGTCGTGCAGGCCGGTCCGTGGAGCGGAGGCGGCCTGAAGCTCCCACCGGTCCCACAGCCACGGCAGCGGGCCCATGGTCTTCAGGTGCCGGACCTCGAGCCGGCCGCGGTAGTGGTGCACATCGGCTTCGATCACGTCGGCGCCCAGCTCGACCGCGCTGTGCAGGCGGGCCATCGAGTTCCCGGCGCGGTGCGCCACGGCCAGCAGCGCCATCGTCACGTCCCCAGGGCCGGGCGGAGGTGCGCCCGCGGGCGCCTCCAGTGCCGGTCCACGGCGTCCGCCGCCAGCAGGCCGACCAGCGCCACCGCTATCCCGGCCAGCACGTCGAGCACGAAGTGGTTGCCGGTGAGGATCACCGCGGCCGCCATCAGGACCGGCAGCAGGTACCCCGCCCAGCGCAGCCAGGCGTAGGCCGCGGCGCCGGCGATCGCCAGCCCGACCAGCAGGTCCCATCCGGCGTGCAGGCTGGGCATCGCCGCGTACTGGTTGACGAACGCGGGTGGCTGCAGCACCCGGTAGGCGATCGACCGCTCGCTCACGGTGTCGACGATGCCCAGGCCGGCCAGCCGGGGCGGCGCGACGGGATAGAGGGCGAAGATGAACAGCCCGATGCCACCCGAGATCATCATCGCGTCCCGCAGCCGCACATACCGGTCCCGGTGCCGGACCGCGAGCCACACCAGCGTGGCGGCGATCACCGGCCAGTGGCCGTACATGTAGACCCAGTTCGCCGGCGCGACCAGCCAGTCCCAGTGCAGCAGCACGTCCTGCAGCCCGTCCTCCACGTCGAGACCGGTG
The DNA here is from genome assembly GCA_049283855.1 of Kineosporiaceae bacterium. GTDB lineage: Bacteria > Actinomycetota > Actinomycetes > Actinomycetales > Kineosporiaceae > JADJPO01. The sequence continues at coordinate 338 of JBAPWU010000643.1, read as the reverse complement.
GCGCGTTCGACGTCCATCAGGTCACGGGCGTTCGCCACGGCCGTCTCCGGTGAGCCTTCGGTCAGCCCGCGCACCCGGAAGTACACGAACACGGCGGCCGTCACCATGGCGACCTGCAGCGCGATCCACCACCAGTCCACATGAAGGACGTGTGGCGTGCGGCGTACCTCGAGGGGCATCTGCATCACATCCGTCAACCGCAAGTCTGCCCCCGCCCTGGCCCGGGGACCAGCCGACGTCGGTCTCAGGCGGGGCTGCGCCTCACGGCGGTCGCCTCGTGCCACCGGCCGGCCAGCAGCAGGGCGCCGCCCCCGAGCAGCAGCGCCGGAGCCCAGGCC
>JBAPWU010000642.1:0-17837 GCA_049283855.1 Kineosporiaceae bacterium | reverse complement strand
GCTCGACCTGCTCGCTCGCGGCGAGTCGGGCTGGACACCGCGCGTCAAGCGGCTGGCCTCTCCCGGCTGGCGATCCGTGCGGCGGGTCGCGCTGCGCCTCGGACGTGAACTGACGTGACGCCGTCCGCCGCGCAGAAGGGGAGGGCGATCGTCGCGGGGAGTCTGTGGCTTCCTGCCCCTCGGCACCGGCGGGTCGGGCTGCGGATGGCCAGGCCGTCCCCCATCGGGTTGGCCGTGCTCGGAGCGGGCGTCGGGCTGCTGCTCTACGCGGTGGCGCTCAACAAGGCACCTCGCGCGTACGAGCTCGGGCTGGCGCTGTTCTGGGTCGCCCTTGTCGCGCCGTTCGCCGTGTTCTCCTACCTGGTGTTCATGGGCCGGCTCACGGGGCGCGAGCGGGTCGTGATCGTCGCCATCGCCGGGGTGTTCCCCACCGTCTGCTACCGGGCGAAGGACCTCATGCAGTTCACCGGCTTCGACGAGCTGCTGCACCAGCGCACCCTGGCCGATCTCGCCGGCGGCGCGGGGCCGTTCGCGGCCAACCCGATGCTGCCGGTCTCGCCGTACTTCCCCGGGCTGGAGGGACTGACCGTCCTGCTCGCCCGGCTCACCGGGATGCCGCTTCTGGCAGCGGCGTTCGTCGTCGTCGTGACCTGTCGGTTGCTGCTCGTGCTGGCCATCTACCAGGCCACGATCGAGCTCACCGGTTCCGACTTCCAGGGCTCCGTCGTCGTGCTGATGTACGCCTGCTGCCCGCAGTTCTTCTCGTTCAACTCCCAGTTCGCCTACCAGACTCTGGCGCTCACCCTCGGCGTGGGCTCTCTCCTCGTGCTGCGCCGTGCGCAGCTCGCCACCGGGCCCAACCGCCGGCGGCTGGTCGGGGCGGCCGTGCTCGGCCTGGGGGCGACCGGCGTGACCCACCACGTGACCAGTTGGATGGTGCTGATCTTCCTTCTGCTGTGGGCGGGCGGCTCCCGTGGGAGCGACCGGCGAGTACTCCTGGCGGGTGCCGCGGGTGCGCTGCTGTGGCTCGCTGTCTGGTCCGCGACGATCTACCGGTTGCTGCTCGACTACTTCCTTCCGGTGTTCGTCCAGGCGGCGCAGGGCATGAGGTCCGTACTGGGGGAGGGGTCCTCCCAGCGTCAGCTGTTCGCCGACACCAGCGGGGTGCAGACCCCCGTGCCGGAGCAGACGATCCTGGTCTTCTACGCCGTGGTCTGTACCGCCACCGCCGTGATGTCGGGGCTCATCCTGCTGCGTGACGGGTGGCGCACCCGCAGCCTGCCCTGGTCGATCCTCGGCGTGCTGGCGCTCGCCTACCCGGCCACTCTGGCCGGCCGGTTCGTGCCCGCCGCCGCCGACATCGGCGATCGGCTCTCGACGTTCTTGTTCCTGCCCCTGGCGCTCGCAGCAGCCGGGGTGATGGACCGCTACATCATGTCCCGGCCTGTGCGCTATCGCCCCTCCTGGGTCCCGCCGGCCGCCGTGGTGACCATCCTCGTCACGATGACCGTCTCCTATCTCGGCGGGATCATCCTCGGCGCCGGTGCCGATTGGAGCCGGCTGCCCGGGCCCTATCTGGTGGAGGCGGACTACCGGTCGGCGGACGCCGAGACCCGGTCCGCCGTCCGCTGGGCCGGAGAACACCTGCCGCCCGGCAGCCGGATCATCGCCGACCGGTATCCCTCCGCACTGATCACCGGAACCACCCGGCTCTATCCGGTGGCCGAGCCGGAGCGCGGCTTCGAGCCGGCCGGTGTGTACTTCAGCACCACCTGGAGCCTTGGGCTGACCACCGTGGTGCGCGGGCTGCACGTGCGCTACCTGTACGTCGATCAGCGCCTGGCCGAGGCGCTGCCGCGGTACGGGGTGTACTTCTACCCCGGTGAGACCCAGGCACTGCGCCGGATCCAGCCGGCCTCGCTGGCGAAGTTCGCCACGGCGCCCGGGCTCAGGCCCGTCTATCGACACGGCCCGGTGACGATCTACGACACCATTGGTCTGGGGGTGCAGGTGCAGCGCAGCGGCTGGGTGGGCAGCCCACGAGAGCTCAGTGTCCAGGCCGACCTGTTCCTGGGCACGCTGGTGGCGATCGCGGCCTTCGTGGCCTGGCGTCGGCGTCTCGGCCGGGAGCTGATCCGGGCGGCGGGAGCCGTGGCCACGACCGTCGTGGTGATGGCCGCGATGGTGTTCATCGGCCTGGCGCTGGCGTGGTTGCGGAGGGTGCCGGGGCCCTGGCTCACCGTCGACGCCGTCCTGACCACGGTGGTGCTCATGCTGAGCCACCGCGCACTCCGGCCACCGCCGATCCGATGGCGACGCCCGATCAGGTACAAGGACGTGTACATCATCGCCGGGGTGCTGCTCGCGCTGGTCGGCATGCTCGGGGCATGGCAGCGGTCGTGGCTGGTCAATGTGATCGAGGTGCAGCACGTGCTCGCGCAGGCCATCACGTCGGCAGGAGGCTCGCCGTGAGCGGCCTTGCCGGGCGGGCGCACACGGTCTGGGCGGTGATCCGCTCCGAGGGCCGGCTGGCGGCGGTGGCAGGGTCGGTCGTCGGTAGCAACCTGGTCACCTCGGCACTCGGCCTGCTGTTCTGGATGCTCGCCGCGCGCGGTCTGGCCCCCGGCCCCTACGGGAGTCTGGGAGCCGCCACCGCTGCCATGTCGTTCCTCGGTGTGCTCGGGTCGACCGGTCTGGGTCCGCTCTTGATCAGCGAGCTGCCGCGTACCCCCACCGCGCAGCGCTGGGAGCTGTTCAGTGTCGGCTGCGTCGTGGCCGGCGTGGTCGGTGCCGTGCTCGGTGGTGTCTTCGCCGCGGCCGCGGCCGTCACCGGAGCCGCTTGGGCGCCCCTCGCAGCGCCGGGAGCCGCCTGGTGGTGGTTCACCCTCGGTGCCCTGCTCACCTCGATCTCCACGGTGCTCGACAGCGCGATGCTCGTGGTGGGCAACCCGACCATGCAGGTCTGGCGCAACACGGTGGCCAGCACCTGGAAGGTTCTCGTGCTGGTGGTGGCGTTGCCGCTGTCGACGATCAGCGTCGCTCTCGGCCTGGCTGCCTGGGCGACGGGGATGTTGGCCGGAGCCGCCATGGCCGGTCGGGCCGCGGCCCGGCTGATGCCCGGCCGGCGGCTCGTGCCGTGGGCACGGGCGCTGCGGCTGATCCGGCACAACGCGCTGTCGGCGGTCGGCCACCAGGGCGTCAACCTCGCCCTTGCCGCCAGTTCGGTGGCCATGCCGATCCTCATCGCCTGGGTCGTGACGCCGGTGGAGAACGGGGTCTTCACCGCGGTGCGGCTGGCAGCCGCGCAGGCCTGCCTGCTGCCCTTCGCGCTGTCGATGGCCCTGTTCGCGGCCTCCTCGGGAGACGAGGAGCTGGACGTCGAGCGCTCGCGGCGGGTCCTTCTGGCCGCCCTGGGCATCAGCCTGACGCTGTACGCGGGGATGTTCGTCCTCGCCCGGCTGGTGCTCCAGCTCTTCGGCTCGGAGTATGCCGACACCGGGGTGCCCTATCTGCGGGTGATGGCCCTGGCCGCTCCGTTGCTGGTGTTCAAGGACCAGTTCATCGCGCTGGCCCGGCTGCGCCGCCGGATCGGGTCGCTGGTGCCGCTGGTCATCGTCTCCGCTGTCCTGGAGCTGTCGCTGACCACCGTCGGCGCGCTGCGTTGGGGCCTGATGGGGGGGATCGGCGGGTGGCTGACCGCGCTGGCCCTTCAGGCGGTCTACACGGCTCCGAAGCTGACCTGGCGCCGTCCGGCACCTGCGGTGACCCGACCCGGTCAGGAGGGTGTGGTGACCTGACCGTCGGGGGCGTCCAGGGCCAGGCGTGCGGCCCGTCGTTCGGGGTCGTCGTCCATCCCGCGATACGCGACCTGGGCGAAGCTGCCCGTGCGCGCGGTCAGCCGGGCCGGCACCCCGAGCACCACGCCGCCGGGTGGCACGTCCCGGGTGAGCACGCTGTTGGCCCCCACGACGGCGTCGGCGCCCACGTGGATGCCGCCGGCGATCACGGCGCCTGGCCCCACCCAGATCCGATCCTCCAGCACCGGCTTCGCCCAGTCGTCCGAGGACTCCTCGGTGGTGCTGTGGCCGATCGTGGTCCCCTGGGAGATGGTGCAATGGCGCCCGATGCGCACCGGACCGATCACGATGAAGCCACTGTGCGGGATCATCAGGCCGGGTCCCACGTGGGCGCGGTAGTCGATCTCGATACCCGTCTGCGCGAGCACCAGCCGCTGCCACAGCTGCGCGAGAAGGCCGCAGCTGTGGCCGAGGCGACGGGGGCGGAGCCCGAACGCGTGGTGCGTCACCCGGTAGCTGACAATCGCCCACAGCCCGGGGTAGAACATCAGGACCCGCAGCCGGGCCACCAGACCGGTGCGGCCGCTGCGCCCACGCTCGACCTCGAACAGGTAGCGATCGATGTCCGCCCGCAGCACCGCCGCGAGACCCGGTCCCTCGCACCCGCACGCCGCTGGCATCTCGCGCCCCCTTCCACTGAGTCACACGATTCTCGCTCAGGCCGGGCCCCGGCGGACGGCGAAGTCCGCACGTCGTTCGGTCGGGCTCGGATCGGGTCAGCGCCCGGTGCGCTCGCGGTCGACGAACTCGGCGATCGTGGCGAGCGTCCGCACCACCGCCCGGCCGCGCTCCTCGTCCTCCAACTCGCGTCCGATCGCCTGTTCGATGTGCTCGAGCACCACGAGCAGGGCGAAGGAGTCCAGCAGGCCCTGGGTGAGGTCGGTGTCATCGGAGAAATCGTCGGGAAGAGAGGGGGAAAGCTCCTCGCACAGCCGGCGGAATGTCACCTTCACATCGTGGACGGTCGATGTATTCTCCACGGGACCGCAGGCTAGCACGATGATTCGGGCCGCCTCGCGGATCGCCCCGAATGGCGGATGACCAGCAATGACCAGACTCCGGGTCGGGTCAGCGCGGGTAGGAGTCGTAGGTGGAGATCGTCTCCGTGCCATGCGCGCGGAAGCCGAGCAGGGCGGGGCGCGTGAGGTAATAGTGATTGCCCGTGTGCTCGGCCGGCTCGCCACCGGTGGAGACGTGGCCGGGCACCGCGATCGTATTGTCCTGCAGCACCAATGCGCCCACCTTCCCCCCCAGGGTGACGCCCTTGTCGCTATTGACGATCGTGTTTCCGCGCAGCGTCACGGTACCCACCGGAATGCTGAACTCGTCCTTCTCGTGGATCCAGATGCCGCCGAAGGTCTCATTGAACGTGTTGTTCTCGAGGACGACATCGTGGGCGCCGCCGTCATCGACGACACCTCCGATCTCGAGGATGCCCTGCACATTGCGGGCCGTGTTGCCGATCAGGCGGAGCCGGTCACCGTGGTTGTAGATCTCGGCGAATCCTCCGTCATGGCCGAAGTCGTAGCTCGGCGCGCGGCAATTCGTGCACGAACTGGCTGTGATCGACACGTCGTCGGCCTGGACGTCGAATCCCACGGCGCCGGTGTCGTCGGATCCGCCGGGGGTGTTGATGAGCAGGTGCAGGTCGTGCACAGCCGTACGAGTGATCGTCGCCCGCGGGGCCTGGACGGTCATCCCGAAGGCCACGTCGTCGATCTCCAGGCCGTCCACCGTCACGTCGGCCGCGCTCAGCTTCAGCCCGACTGCCTCGGCGTTGCGAATGTGCAGGCCGCTGAGCATCACACCCTCGGCCTCCACGTCCACGACCGGGAAGTCCCGGCTGACGCCGTCCCCGGTCAGGGTAGGGGCATCGCCGGTGCCGTAGGCGCCGAGCGACACCCTCTGCGAGGCATCGGTGAGCTTCAGCCCTCCGCCCCAGCTGCAGCCGCGCCTCAGGAAGACCGCGGTGTCCGCGGCCACGGGCCTGGCGCGCAGGGGATCCAGCGTTCTCCACGGATGTGCCGAGCTGCCGTCCGCAGCGTCATCGCCGGACCGGCAGTCGATGAACTGCTGCTCCCCGGTGGCGACCAGGGCCGACGGGGTCGAGGCCGACGCGGAGGCCGTCCCGGAGGTTGTCGTCGCGGACGGAACGGCCGTCGTGGCCCTCACACTCGCGCCGGTGGTGGGCGTGGTGGTGGGCGTGGGCTGGGAATCGTGGCCGAGGAGTCGGCTTGCCGCAACGGCCACCGCCAGCAGCACCCCCCCTGCGATCATGACGCGTCGCACCGGGACGCGCGTCGAGGCCGCCGGACGGGGTGAGCCCCGGTCGGTGTGAGGTCGAAGGTCGTTGATCGGGTTCAACCCGGCGTCTCCAGCTTCTGCCTGGCCAGGACACGATCCTGGTCCTGGTCCATTCCCCGGTAGGCCACCTGCGCGAAGCTCCCTCGCTCGGAGACCAATCGGGCCGGCACACCCATCACCACACCACAGGGCGGCACGTCCCGCATCGGCACGCTGTTGGAGCCGATGGTCGCGTCGTCGCCGATGTGCAGAGGTCCGGCGACCACGGCCCCCGGCCCGATCCACACCCGGTCGCCGAGGGTCGGCGTGTCGACCTCCCCGCCCTCCTCCAGGGTGCTGCGACCGATGGTCACGCCCTGGGAGATGTTGCAGCAGCGACCCATCCGCACGGCTCCGATGATGATCGTGCCGCGGTGTGGGATGAGCAGGCCGGGCCCGATGTGGGCCCGGGTGTTGATCTCCACGCCGGTGATCGGATGCAGCAGGCGTTGCAGCGCGAAGGCCGGCGTGGCCAGCAGCGCCGACAGCTGCCGGGGCCGCACCCGGGTCAGTGCGTAATGGGTGAGCCGGTAGGCGAGAACGGCCCACAGCCCAGGAGAGAGCAGCGCTACCCGCAGCGGGACGGTCCATCCGGCTCCGCTCTCCTGTTCGGTTCCGAAGGCGTACCGGTCGATGTCCTGACGCATCGTCGCGATCAGGCCGGCACCCTCGCACACGCAGGGGCTGCGCACATCAGCTCCTCTCCCCGCCGGTGGCGCTCCCGAGTATGGCGGTTCGGGCCTCCGGTTTGTCAGCCATGCGGCTATCTTTGGCCGGAATGTCGTCCCACGGGGCGGTGTATACCCGGCTGTCGCGGGGCCGGGCGGATGTCAGGGGGTGCGAGAACGTGAATCTGGCCGCTGTTCTGCTCTCGTCGGCGACCTCCACCGAGCTGGTGGATCAGCAGCGGCGGGTGAGCCTGGGCTCGCAGGCCCTGCGCGACGCGGTGGTGGGGGTCGCGTCCGCGCCGGCGCTCCGGGAACGGCGGGGGAGGCCGGTGCTGGTCGAGGTCGACCCGACGGTGGAGTCCCTGGTCGCCCTGCTCGGCACCGTGCTCGCGGGCGCGGTCGCCGTCCCCGTGGCCGCCGCCGCCGATGAGCGACGGCTCTTCCGTGCCCTCGACATCACGGCCGCCGACCTGGCCGTGGTTGGCACGGGGGCGGCGACACCGCTTCGCTCCCGGCTGGCGGCGGTGGAGGGGTTCGACGTGCTCGGCCCGCCCGAACCCGTTGCGGCCGAGGGCCTCGACGCGGTCGACCACCTCGCCCGGGGCTCAGCAGACGATCCAGCGGTGATCCTGCTCACCTCCGGGACCACCGGCGCGCCCAAGGGGGTGACTCTGACCCACGCCAACATCCTGGCCAACCTCGCCGCGATCCGGCAGGTGGTGCCCCTGACGGCAGCAGACCGGGTGGCCCTGGCCCTGCCGCTCCAGTACTCCTTCGGCCTGTCCACCGCACTGCTCACCCTGGCCAGCGGGGCCAGCGGGGTCATGCTGCCCGGGCTGCAGTTCGCGGGGGAGTTCATCGCGGCACTGGCCGAGGCCGAGCCGACCGTGTTCGCCGGGGTGCCCGGACACTACGCCGCCCTGTTGCGCGACCACAGGTTCACCGCCGCGACCGTGCCGACGCTGTCCCGGGCCCTGCAGGCGGGCGGCCCGATGCCACCCTCTCTGAGCACCCGGTTGGCCGAGGCGTTCCCGGAGTGCGTGGTGCACCTGATGTACGGGCAGACCGAGGCCACCGCTCGGCTGGCGACCCTGGCCCCGGAGAAGGCGCGCACCAAGCCCCACTGTGTGGGAACGGCTCTGCCGGGGGTGACCATCACCGTCCGCGACGAACACGGCCGTCCGGTCCCGCCGGGTGTGGTGGGCGAGCTGTATGCCGTCGGGCCCAATGTCATGTCCGGGTACTGGAACGACCCGGTCGGCACCGCGGCCACGCTCACCGAGCAGGGCCTGCGCACCGGCGACCTGGGTCGGGTGGACACCGACGGCGATCTGGAGATCACCGGCCGGGCCAGCGAGCTGGCCAAGGTTCGCGGAGAACGGATCTCGGCCCGCGAGGTGGAGGACGTGGTGCTCGGGGTGGCTGGGGTGGCCGACTGCGTCGTCCAGGTCGGACGCACCGCAGAGGACGTCGACGACCACCTGCGTGCCCTCGTCCTGCTCGACGATCCGGGCGACGCCACGGTCACGGCCCGGATCCGGCGGGCGGTGGTGGGTGCTCTCGGCCCGGCTCTGGTGCCGCACGTGGTCAGGGTGACCTCAGTGCCGCTCACCGAGAGCGGCAAGAAGATCCGGCACTACTCACCCGGAGCTCAGGACGCCGATGCGTTCAGCCCGGCCATCATCGCCGCGAGGTAGTCGGTCAGGGCCACGGCGGCATCCTGCGCACCGCGGTCGTTCGGGTGGGAATCGGGCAGCCTGAACCGACGCCGGTAGTTCCTGCGCAGCATGCCGGCCTGGGAGCCGTCCGGGGCCGCGAGCACCCCGAACAGGTCGAACACGCCGACGTTGTCGGGCCTGGGGGTCTGGAGCAGCCACGCGGCCAGCTCGCGTGCCCGGGCGGCTTCGGCCCCCGAGGTGTGCCGTGGGTGCAGCGGTGGTGAGGTGAGGAGCACCGCACGGGTCGACGGCCACCGGCCGAGCGTGTCGAAGAGCGCCTGGTAGGTCTGCCGGAGCGCCGTGACGTCCTGGTCGGTGCGCAGCCGATTGTTCGGGAAGCACGACTTCAGCAGGAGCACATCGACGCCGGTCAGTTCGGCCAGATAGGGCGCCCCGCCGCCGTCCCCCTGGACCAGGCGCAGCAGGCCCGGTGGGTCGGTGTCGTCGTCGGGCACCGGGAACGCGCGGCCCAGCCGCGTTCCCGTGCCGTCGCTCAGCCCGATCTGGTTGTAGTCGTGGTCCCACAACTCGACCACGGGTCCGCCGGCGGTGGCGAGCCCGGCCAGCCGTTCGCGCAGCCGGCCCTGCCGCAGCAGTTGCCCGCCCACGGAGTGATGCACGAAGAGCGCCCGCACCGGCCGCGGGGGGTGATGAGTGGTCATCGACGTGCTCCTACAGGGCGTTGACGGACAACCGCTCGGCCAGGGTGCGGCGCCGGGCGTAGGAGGCGAACACGGCCTGGACCCAGGCGACAGGCTCGCCGACGCCCTCGGCCACCTTCTCCAGGGGCTCGCCGGCGACGAAGGCGTCCCAGAGTGCGTCGTTCACCGCCAGCGGCATGCCGTAGAAGAAGTCCTCCTGGGACTGCGGCGCGCTGTAGGTGTCGGTCGTGGGTTCACGGCCGAGGATGGACGCCGGCACGCCGAGCGCCGTACCCAGCGCGTAGACCTGCGACTTGAGCATGCTCCGCAGCGGGAAGTAGTCGCCGGTGCCGTCGCCGTAGCGCACGAAGAAGCCCTGCTCGATCTCGAGCCGGTTGGAGGTGCCGACGACGGCGTGGTTGCGGCTCTCGGCGTGGAAGTGGGTGAGCAGCATGCGGGTGCGCTGCTTCATGTTGGTGGCTGCCACCAGCTCCAGGTAGGTCTGGCCGGTCAGCGTGTGACGCTGGGTGGATCCGTCGGCCTTCACCACGGTGAGCCCGAACGTGGGCAGCGAGTCGGGGTCGGCGAAGTCCTGCCGGAAGTCGACCCGGAATCGATCGTGCTCGGGGTCGAAACCGGCCGCGCGGGCGGCCACGGCCCGGTCCTGCCGGGTGTAGCAGCCGAGCGCGGTCAGGGCGTCGGTGATGTCGACGACCTCCAACGGCACGCCGAACGCCTCGCACACCTCCTGGGCCAGCGGTGCGCTCTCGGGGCCGCTGTGCTTGTCCGGGAGGAACAACCCCAGGGTCCGCTCCGGGCCGAACGCCCTGGCGGCGATGCCGAGGCAGGTGGCCGAGTCGACCCCACCGCTGACCGCGACCACGACGCCCCGCAACCGCAGTCCCCGCACCGTGGCCCGCAGTTGCTCGACGAGGGTCTGGGCGACCGCTGCGGGGTCGTTCAGGGTGAGGCGCTGCTGGAGGGACTCGGACAGCTGGGCCATGGAACAGTCTCACTTCCGCCGTATGTGGGTGGCATGAACCATCTGGGTCGTCACCATGAACAGCAGCGCCCGGGCGTCCTCACCGCTGATCTCCGCACCGCCGCGCAACCTGGCCACGAGCCAGGCCACCCGGCGGGGGTCGAAGAGGCCCACCTCGTCCAGGGACTCGGGGGCGAGGAAGGTGTCGAACAGAGCCAGTGCCTCCGGGAGGGCCAGAGTGCGCCGCAACGGGGCGGTATAGGCCTGCTTCGGGCGGCTCCACACCGATTCCGGCAGGAAGGGGGCCATGGACTCGCGCAGCAGTGCCTTCTCGACCGGATTCGGATCCAGCATTCCGATCGGCAAGGACAGCAGGAAATCGACCACGTCGTTGTCCAGGAACGGATAGCGCCCCTCGACCGAGTGCGCCATCAGCATCCGGTCGCTCTGCGCACCGAGCAGCATGGTGGGCAGGAACGTGGCCAGTTCGAGCAGCTGCGCGCGACGCAATGGGTGAGCCGCGAGGGCGCCCTCCGGCAGCTGTGCGGCGACCAGATCCGAGTAGTGGCGTTCTTTGGCCCAGTTCTGCCACTGCGGGCGCAGGTAGAGCTGGATGCGCCGTCCGGAGAGCCACCGCGGTAGATGCGAGAAGCACGGGTCGGCCGGATCGCCGGCATCGACTCCGAATCCCGGGCCGGATTCGCCGCGCTCGGGCTCGGGCAGCTCGGCCAGGAGCGGTGCGGCCCCGGCGCCGGCTCCGCCGGCACCCCCGAGCCGGGCCTGGGTGAGCTTGAAGATGTCGTAGCCGAGCAACATCTCGTCGGCGCCCTCGCCGGTGAGGACGACCCGGACGTCGTGCGCGGCGAGCTCGCGGGCGAGGATGTAGGTCGACACCGGAGCCATCCGGGTCAGCGGCATCCCGGAGTGCCCGACGACCTCGCACATCTCGTTGATCAGGTCGGAGTTGGCGATGGTGACGGCCCGGTGGTCGGTGCCGAGGTGATCGGCCACCGCCCGCTGCTCGGCGCTCTCGTCGTAGGCGCTGTCCGCGAATCCGATGCCGAACGTCATGATGTCCTGCGTGCGCTGGGCCAGGGCGGTCAACGCCGAGGAGTCGAGCCCGCCGCTGAGCAGGACGGCGAACCGCACCTCGGGGGCGAGCCGGCGGTCGACGGCCGCCTGGAGCAAGGTGGTCAGCTGCTGGACCGCATCGCCGCGAGAGATCGTGAGGGCCTCAGGAGGCTCAGGCCGCCAGTAGGCGTGTTGACGCCGGGTGGTCGGGGTGACCTCCAGCCAGCAGCCAGGATCGACCTGATGCACCCCGGTGAGGGATGACTGGCCGGGCAGAGATCCCCAGAGAACGTACATGTCCAGCAGGGCCCCGGCGTCCAGGCTCGACGCCCGGAACCGCTCGGAGCGTTGCAGGGAGCGCAGTTCGGACGAGAAGGCCAGCCCGTCGGCGTCAGTGGTGTGGTAGAGCGGGCAGATCCCGTACCGGTCGCGGGCCAGTAGCAGCCGTCTTTCGACCTGGTCGTAGAATGCCATCGCGAATTGGCCGTTGAACATGCCGAAGGCCTTCGGGCCCATATGCGCCAGACAATTCAGAGCGACCTCGGTGTCCCCCTTGGTGCGGAAGACAACGCCCTCTTTCTCGAGTAATTCCCTGAGCTCTTGGTAATTGAATATCTCGCCGTTGAGGCAGATCGTGTACCGACCGTCGGGCGTGGTCATCGGCTGCTGCGATCCGGCCAGGTCAACAATGGCCAGGCGGGCCGAGCCGAGCACGGCTCCCGGACGGGTGACCGTCGACTCGCGGTCCGGTCCGCGGTGCACCAGGGCGGCGGTCATCGCCTCGACATCGGCAACGTCTGCTGGTCCGGGTTGGCCTGTCACGACAATGCCGGCGATGCCGCACATCTACGCCCGGCGCTCCCGGGTCACGAAACGGGCGATGGCCTCCAGGGAGCGCACCGTTTCCCGGCCGCGCTCGTCGTCCGTCAGCTCGCGGCCGACGAGCTCCTCGAGATGCTCGAAGACGACCACGAGTGCGAACGAATCGAGGATCCCTTGGGTCAGGTTCGTGTCGTCGGCCAGTTCGTCGTGAGAAATGGGCGCAAGGTCTTCGCAGATGAGCGTCCGGAAACGGTTCTTGATGTCCGCTTCATTCAACAAGGTCGTCACCCGGCGAGGCTAACACAGGCCTATTGTCGCGAGTGGGTCCTTTGCCGCCATGGGCGAGTCGTTCGCCCTCCCGACTCCGGTCCCGCTCGATGTGTTCACTGAGAGTGGTGTGGCAATTACATTGCGTGCCCACGACCTTCTCGCCTTGTCGGTTGCCGCAGGGCCCGCTACCTTGTGATGCATGGAACCAGGTGAGGCACGACAGGTGCTCCCTCAGCTGCGCCGTGGCGCGCTGGAGTTCTGCGTGATCGCCCTCCTTCGGGAACGACCCCGGTACGGGTTCGACATCGTGCGCGAACTGAGCGAGGCCGACGGGCTGCTCACCAGTGAGGGAACGATCTATCCGCTCCTGTCCCGACTGCGCAAGGACGGCCTGGTGACCACGACCTGGCAGGAATCGGACACGGGGCCCCCGCGCCGCTACTACGCACTGACCAGCGACGGCCGCACGGCACTGGACCGCTTCGTCCAGGACTGGCGCCGCTTCCGCGACTCGGTCGATCGCGTGCTCGGGCTGGGCTCGGGGCAGCCCGGCACGCCGATCGAGTTGCCCCGGGCCGTGGCGGAGAGGAGAGACTGATGGCTGTGGGACTGGATCATCCGGTGGTGGCCGACTACCTGCGTCGCCTCGAGGAGGCTGCACGGGGGTTGCCGGCGGGGCGGCGCAGTGAACTCGTCGACGAGATCCGTGGTCACGTCACCGAGGCCCTGGCCGCCACCGGGGACGACGAACCGGGCGTGCGGAGCGTGCTCGACCGGGTCGGCAGCCCGGAGGACATCGTGGCCGCCGAGCGGGAGCTCCTTGCCGCGGAGCCGCCCGGCCAGCTCGGAGCGACCGGCCCCTGGCCGAACTGGGGCCCACCGGCGCCGGAAGCGGTGGTCCCCCTCTCGCGTCCGAGCAGCCTGTGGGGTCCGGTCGAAGTGATCGCGGTGGTCGGGCTGACCATCGGCTCCTTCGTGGTGCCGATCGTCGGCCCGATCGTCGGTCTGGTCTGTGCGTGGGCCTCGCGTCAGTGGACCCGGCGAGAAAAGATCATCGCCACGCTCCTGGCCGCGCTCACCCCGCTCGTGGTCGTCGTCGCGGGAGCCGGCCTGTTCGCTGTGCGTTCCGCGACGTCCACGGTCGAGCACGGTCCCGTGATCGTGGACGAGGGGCCTGCGGTTCAGGCTCCCCCCGCCCCGGAGGTGTCGCCATGATGGCCGGTGTCGGCCTGCTCGTCCTCCTCGTGGGTCTTGTCGCGCTGTTCGGCTCGGTGATCGCCGGCATCTACCTGATGGTGAGGTTGAACAGACGCAGCGGCTGAGGGCCCTGGAACGATCGGCCGACAACGGCCACGATGAGCCCATGACGCCGTCGTCCGGCCATCGGGAGGCCCTCATGCTCGCCACGACCCCGCTCTCGTACTCGTCGGGTCCCGCCGAGAGAGGCCTGCTCGGCGAGACCCTCGGGGCCAATTTCGAACGGACGGTTGCCCGCCACGGCGACCGCGAGGCGCTCGTGGACGTCGCCACGAGCCGGCGCTGGACGTACAACGAGCTCGACGTCGAGATCGACGAGGTGGCGCTCGGCCTGATGGAGGCAGGCATCGAGCCGGGCGACCGGGTCGGCATCTGGGCCCTGAACTGCGCCGAGTGGGTGATCGTCCAGTACGCCACCGCGAAGATCGGGGCGATCCTGGTCAACCTCAACCCCGCCTACCGTGCCCATGAGCTGACGTTCGTGATCGAGCAGTCCGGCATGCGGCTGCTGGTCAGCGCCGTCGAGTACCGCAGCTCCAACTACAAGGCGATGGTCGAGCGGGCCCGGGCCGAGTGCCCGCAGCTGCAGGACGTGATCTACATCGGTGAGGACTCCTGGGCCGAGCTGGTGCGCCGGGGGGGAGCCACCGACCATCACCGGCTCACCGAGCGGGCTGCCACGCTGTCCTTCGACGACCCGATCAACATCCAGTACACCAGCGGCACCACGGGGTTTCCCAAGGGCGCCACCCTGTCCCACCACAACATCCTCAACAACGGCTACTTCTGCACGGAGAGAATCGGTTTCACCGAGATCGACCGGCTCTGCATCCCGGTGCCGATGTACCACTGCTTCGGCATGGTGATGGGCGTGATCGGGTCCTTCAGCCACGGCGCGACGGTGATCCTGCCCGCGCCGTCGTTCGACCCCGAGGCGACCCTGCGCGCGGTCGAGGCCGAGCGGGCGACCGCGCTGTACGGCGTCCCCACGATGTTCATCGCCGAGCTCGGCCACCCCGACTTCGCGAGCTTCGACCTCACCAGCCTGCGCACCGGCATCATGGCCGGCTCGCCGTGCCCGGTCGAGGTGATGAAGCGGGTCGTCTCCGAGATGCACATGGCCGAGGTGGCCATCGCCTACGGCATGACCGAGACCTCGCCGGTCTCGACCATGACCTCGATGGACGACGACCTGGACCGGCGTACCTCCACCGTTGGCACCGTGATGCCGCACGTCGAGGTGAAGATCGTCGACCCGGCGTCGGGTCTGGAGCTGCCCCGTGGCGAGCCGGGGGAGCTGTGCACCCGCGGCTACTCGGTGATGCTCGGGTACTGGCAGGAGCCCGAGCGCACCGCGGAGGCCATCGACGGCGCAGGGTGGATGAGTACCGGCGACCTGGCCGTGATGGACGAGGAGGGCTACCTCAACATCTCCGGCCGGATCAAGGACATGGTGATCCGGGGCGGGGAGAACATCTATCCGCGCGAGATCGAGGAGTTCCTCTACACCCACCCGGACCTCGCCGACGTCCAGGTGATCGGCGTCCCCGACGAGCGCTACGGCGAGGAGCTGATGGCCTGGGTGGTGATGAAGCCCGACCGGGCACCGCTCACGGCCGAGGCCCTGCGCGAGTTCTGCCTGGGCCAGCTGGCCCACTTCAAGATTCCCCGGTACGTGCACCTGGTGGAGACCTTCCCGATGACGATCAGCGGGAAGGTGCGCAAGGTCGAGATGCGCGAGGCCGCCGTCGACCTGCTCGGCCTCGACGATGCTGCGAGGATCCGGCACGCCTGATCGGGCAGGCCCACTCACCCGCGGACTAGGGTTCGCCCGTGCGCACCCTGGTGGTCGGTTTCGACCTGGACATGACGCTGGTCGACTCCGCCGACGGCATCGCCGCCACCGTGCAGGCGGTGCTGGCCGAGAAGGGTCTGCTGGTCACCGCCGACCAGGTGTGGGCGCTCAACGGGGTGCCGATGGAGGACACCATCGCCGCGCTGGCCCCCGGTCTGGACGCCCGCGCCGTCGCGGCCCGCTACCGCGCGCTCTATCCGAGCCTCGGGGTCCCGCTGACCCGGCTGCTGCCCGGCGCCGGTGAGGCCCTCGCCGCCGTGCGCGATCGGGGCGGCCGGGCTCTGATCGTCTCGACCAAGGCCGAGTCCGCCGTCCGGCTGGTGGTCGACCAGGTCGGGCTGATCGCCGACCAGGTCGCCGGTGGGCTGTTCGCCGAGGCCAAGGGCGACTACCTGAAGGAGGCGGGTGCCGACGTCTACGTCGGCGATCACCCCGGGGACGTGCGCGCGGCTCAGGTGGCTGGGGCCCGCAGTGTCGCCGTCGCCACCGGACCCCACTCGCAGGAGCAACTGCGCGCGGCGGGGGCTGACGTCGTCCTGCCCGATCTGCTCGGATTCCCTGGCTGGCTGCGGGACGTCGGATAACTCACCCGACGCCATGACACACGCACGGTTAGGCTGGCTGCCGACCTGGCCGCACCCTGAGGGTTCGACCCCCGACGTTTCGAAGGAACTGACGTGCCCACTGGCAAGGTGAAGTGGTTCGACGCGGCGAAGGGCTTCGGCTTCCTGGCCAACGACGACGGTGGTGAGGTGTTCATCCACGCCTCCGCGCTCCCGTCGGGAACCGAGACCCTCAAGCCCGGGGCGCGCGTCGAGTTCGGGGTCGCCCAGGGCAAGCGAGGGCTGCAGGCCCTCTCGCTGCGCCTGCTCGACCCGTTGCCGTCGGTGGCCAAGGCCACCCGCAAGCCGGCCGAGGACATGACGGTGATCGTCGAAGACGTGATCAAGTTGCTGGACGGTGTCTCGAACGGCCTGCGCCGAGGCCGCTATCCGGACAAGTCCGCGGCGCACAAGGTGGCCGCCCTGCTGCGCGCCGTCGCCGACGACATCGAGGCCTAGCGAGACGCACCGGCCCGGCGCAGGCGGGCCAGGCCGCTGATCGTCGCCGCGGCGGCGGCGGCGGTGAGGAGGGTGGCCACGCCCAGGCCCCAGGCTCCGGACAGGGGCAGGGCCAGACCGATCGCGCCGCCGATCACCCAGCCGAGCTGCAGCACGGTCTCCGAGCGGGCGAAGGCCGAGGTGCGGACGGCGTCGGGCACCTCGTCCTGGATCAGGGCGTCCAGGCACAGCTTGCCCAGTGCTTGGCCCAGCCCGGCGATCAGCGCCACCGCCAGGATCGGCACCATCCCGTAGGCGATCGCCGACCACAGGGTGACCAGGGTCAACGCGACCAGGGTCCCGGCGATCACCGCCTCGGGCCGCCGGCGGCGCACCAGGGCACCCAGAGCCGTCCCGATCCCGCCGCCGACGGCGGCCACCGCGATCACCAGGCCCACGGCGGTGGTGGCGGCGATCCCCGGCAGCGGATGGGTGCGCAGGCGGAAGGCGAGGAAGAGGGTGAGGAAGCCGGTGAAGGCCCGGAGCGCCGCATTGCCGCGCAGGCCCACCACGGCCCGCCCGCCCATGGAGAGCATCGGCGTGCGCCGGGGCGGCGGATTCCGACCGTCCGGCGCGGCGTCACCCGGCGGCTCCTCGTCCGGGGCGTCGGAGTCCACCCGCGCGGTCAGGGCGAGGGTGAGCGCGATCCCGGCCAGGAACAGCAGGAAGGCCAGGCGCATGGTCCACTCCGGCCCGGCCCAGCGGGTCATCGCGACGCCGAACGGCCCGGCCACCGTCATCGCCACCATGCCGGCCGCCGACACCCGGGCGTTCGCCCCCAGCAGTTCGGCGCCGTCCGGCAGCACCCGGGGCAGCGCTGCGGCGCGGATCACCAGGTAGGCCTTCTGGCAGACCAGGAAGCCGAACGCCGCCGGGTAGAGGGAGAAGGCGGCGTCGCCGTCCGCCAGGGCACCGGCCATCACCCAGGCCAGCCACGCGCGGGCGCCCATGGTCACCCCGAGCGCGATCCGCCGTCCGCGCCGCACCCGGTCGAGCAGCGGCCCGATCACCGGCGCGAGGATCACGAACGGCACCATGGTGACCAGCAAGGAGGTGGCGACCCGGGTGCGGGCCTGATCGGTCGGGACCGCGAAGAAGATCGTGCTCGCCAGCGCCGTGACGACGAGGGCATCGGCGGCCGAATGCACCATGTTCAGCTCGAGCATGCGCGCCAGGCCCGACTCACCCGCCCCGCCGGCGTGGGTGGTGCGCCGGACCGCGCGTCCCGAGGCCCGACCGGCACGCGCCAGGGC
>JBAPWU010000641.1:0-2485 GCA_049283855.1 Kineosporiaceae bacterium | reverse complement strand
CCGCCGCACTGCGCCGTGACCTGACCGGGCGCGTCGGTGGGCCGCCGACCGTGGTGGTGATCGGTGCCGGGTTCATCGGCTGCGAGGTGGCGGCCACGGCCCGGGGGCTCGGCTGCACCGTGCACGTGGTGGCTCCCGAGCAGGTGCCGATGCAGCGTCCACTGGGCCTCGAGGTCGGTGCGGCCCTGCAGCGCCGGCACGAGGCGCACGGGGTCACCTTCCATCTGGGCCGGCTGCCGTCGTCCGTGCTGGGCACCGAGCGGGTGGAGGCGGTGGTGCTGGACGACGGCACCCGGCTCGATGCCGACGTGGTGGTCGAGGCGCTGGGCTGCCTGCCGAACACCGAGTGGCTCTCGGGCAACGGCCTCGACCTGACCGACGGGGTGCTCACCGACGGCTGGATGCGCGCGCTGGACGTGGACGGGGTGGCCCACGGCGATGTGGTGGCGGTCGGGGACGTGGCCCGCTTCCCCAACGCCCTGTTCGACGCGGTGCCGCGCCGGGTGGAGCACTGGAGCATCCCGACCGATACCGCCAAGCGGGCCGGGCCGGCGCTGGTGGCGCACCTGAGCGGCGCCCCGCTCGACCCGGCGCCGTTCGCCCCCGTCCCGGCGTTCTGGAGCGACCAGTACGGCCAGCGGCTGCAGTCCTTCGGCGCGCCCGGCCTGGCCGATCAGATCCGGCTGCTCGAGGGTGACCTGGACGCCGACTTCGTCGCCGGGTACTTCCGCGCCTCCGAACTGGTCGGCGTGGTCGGCATCTCCCTCATGCCCAGCCTCCTGAAGCACCGCGCCGCCCTGGCCGCCCGCGCCCCTCGCGCCGCCCCCCGCGCCTGAATCCGCTCATGCTCCGCCGGGCCGCGCTTCCGGGCCGATGACAACCGTGTCACGACTGCCCCGCGGAGCATGAGCATCAGACCGCGGCGGTCAGCAGACCTCGGTGACGTCTTGGGCGGTGCGGGCCTGGACCGGGTCGACGGCCGAGGGGTGGGTGGATCCGCTGGGCGAGGGGGACGGTTTGGCGCCCGAGGGGGTGGAGGCCGAGGGGGTGGAGGCCGAGGGGGTGGGCGTGGCGCTCGTGGGGGGAGGGTTGATCGCGTCGGCCACCAGCCGGTGCATCTCGGCGACGTCCGGGTTCTCGGTGTCGACCACCAGGGAGGTGAACGGAAGGCTGCGCACCTTCGCCTTCTGCACGCGCTGGGTGAGGGTGACCCAGGCGCTCAGGTCGGCCAGCGGGATCCCGGTGGTGATGTTGTTCTTGGCCGCGGCGGCGATCTGGGGGAAGGCCAGCGCCAGCCGGGCCGGGTCGGCCTGCTTGACCACGGCACCGATCACGCAGCGCTGACGGCGCATCCTGTCGTAGTCGTTGGTCGACCAGCGCGAACGGGCGAACCACAGGGCGTGGTAGCCGTCCAGGTGCTTGTTCAGGCCGGGCTCGATCCAGTCGGAGGCGACCCGGTTCTCCGAACTGCCGCCGATCGGCAGGCGCTGGCGGACGTTCATCGTGATCCCGCCGATGGCATCGACGAACTGCATGAACCCGCGCAGGTTGAGCATCGCGTACTGGTCGACCGGCAGCCCGGTGAGCTCGGTGACCGCCTGGCTGGTCGCCCGCAGCCCGGCGTCGAACGCGGTCGCCTCCTCGGGGTAGTAGAGCTTCCAGTTCTCCTCACCGAAGGTCCAGATCGCGTTGAGCAGGCACTGCGGCACGCCGGCCGAGTCGGTGCACTCGTACCCGTTGGGGTACCGCACAGCCTGGCGCGACCCCTGAGGGAAGGGCACCTTCTGCAGGTTTCGGGGGAGGGAGAACAGCACCGTGTCGCCGGTCTTGGTGTCGATGCTGGCCAGGATGAGCGTGTCGGGCCGGATCCCGATCCGGTCGGCACCGGCGTCCGAGCCGATCAGCAGCACGTTGACCCGGGGCAGGCTCGCCCAGGGGTCGCTCGGATGGGTGGCGTTCGGCCGGGAGGCAGCCGAGGTGGTGGACTCGTCCGCGCTGAAGATCCCGGTCACGGTGTCCCGCAGGATGACGGCATAGCTGCCGGCCTTCGCAGTGGGGATGGCCACCAGGGCGATCAGAGCGGTGACCATCACCGAGCAGACCATGCGCTGGCCCAGGTTCAGGTCGGCGTACCGGCGCAGCGAGGAGTGGGTTCCGATCACCACGAGGGCCCACAGCAGGACCACGCCGACCAGCGCCGCGGCCAGGATCAGGAACTGGTCGGGCGTGCCCACCATCTGCGTCAGCTGAGCCACCGGGTCGCCGAGCAGCGCGAAGGCGGCTCCGGCCGCGGCCAGCAGGACCGCCAGCGTCAGGACGACGACACCGGTGGCGCGTCGTCCCGCGGCGATCAGGCCGGAGCCCGGGAGCACGCTGCCCAGGAGGGTCCAGCCGACCACCCGCGCGTAGTTCTGCCCGTAGCCGGTCGAGTGACGCCCCCGCGGGTGCGCCGGACGGTGCTGCAACTGAGTGATCGGCTCGGCGT